>JAFAEU010000263.1 GCA_023423855.1 Pseudomonadota bacterium
CCATTGGCGCGGGTGCCGTCGAGGAAGAACGACAGCGCTAGGTCGCCGGGCTTGATCCGGGTGAAGTCCATGCGCCCGCCGGTGGTGCCCGCGCCCTGCGCGGTGTCGTACTCCATCTCGTACGACAGCGTGATCTCGTTCGGATTGACGTAGGCGACGAACGCGCCGACGAAGCCCGATTCGGCGAAATCGGGATCGCGATAGCCGCGAACCACCAGTTTCTCGAGCTCGCCGCGTCCGGCCATGACGGTCCTCAGGGTTCCCGGCGGTCGCGCAGGATCTCGAGGACACGTTCCGCGCATTCGGCCACCAGCGCCTGCCGGTCCTGCGCGGCAGGCACCTGCGCGGCCTCCCCGTTTCCGGCATTGCCGACGTCGATGGCGATCACGATCTCGTCGATGACGATGGGCATCACGGGGTCATCCCTTGTCGACACGGAAGTACTGGTAGGACAACTGCAGCGATTCGACGACGAACGCGTTCGCGGTGGCATTGAAGTCGGAAACCGACCACTTGACCGGATAGGCGTTGACGAGGTGCCAGTTCATCAACGGCATGCGTTGCTCGTCCAGCAGGCTGACGCTGACGTCCATGGGTTCGATCGAGAGCTGTTCGATCGCCCGTCGCGCCCAGTGCCAGATGCCCGACGAGCGCAGCAGCCCGCGCTTGAGCACGAGGTCCGCGTACTTGGGGCGCACCGGGTACTTCTGCACGAAGCGGTTCTCGCCACCCTCCGCCATCTCCTCGGTCGCGACCTCGATCGCCAGGCCGCCGACTTCGGTGAAGCGCGCGTCGTCGCCGACGGCGCCCGCGAGGCCGAGCACGTCCACCCTGAAATGGAATCCGACGGGGGGCAGGTACATGTCGTCACTCGTTCTGCAGTTCGAGCCCTTCGTGCGCGAGTTCGATCGACTCGATCGCGACCTCGTTGCCGGAGGCCTTCAGCTGCGGGCCCTCGAGCTTCACCGGGAACGCGTTGTGGACCTTCCACACCATGACCGGCTCGTGGTTCTCGTTGAGCAGGCTCACGGTGACGTCGCGCCGTTCGACCTTGTTGAGGTTGATCGTCGACAGCCACTGGAAGAACTCGTTGTCGGCGCGGATCACGCCGCGCTTGAGCGTGACGTTGCTGAACTTGCGCAGGCCGGGCATCTTGACGGTCGAGTACTCGGGGAACGATCCGTCGCGGTACTCGATGGGCTGGTTCTCCTGGGTGAGTCCGGTGACCTCCGAGAACCCGACGCGGGTGCCGCCCCACTGGACGGTGAAGTGGAAAACGGGAAGGGGGTACTGCTGCGGCATGTTCGTCTCCGGTGTCTGGTCGCGTCGCTGCCGGCGCGGTCATGGGGCCGCCACGGGCCCGCGTCGAGGCTCGGGTCAGCTGGTCTGCAGCTTGTGCGAGAACTTCAGCACGATGAATTCGGCCGGCCGCGCCACGGCCATGCCGATCTCCACGTACATCCGGCCTTCGAGGATGTCCTGCGGGGTCATCGTGGAGCCCAGCCCGCAGCGGACGAAGAACGCGTCCTTGGTGGTGGCGCCGACCAGCGCGCCTTCCCGCCACTTCTGCGTCAGGTAGTTCTCGATCATGCCGCGCACCTTGATCCAGGTATTGGCATCGTTGGGCTCGAACACGGCCCAGTAGGTGCTCTTCTTCACCGATTCCTCGACCATGTTGAAGAAGCGGCGGACGGGCACGTAGCGCCATTCGTTGTCGTTGCCCGCCAGCGTGCGCGCGCCCCAGACTAAGGTGCCCTTGCCGGTGAGCGCGCGGATGGCGTTGATCGACTTGCCGGTGGTGGCGTCGATGTTCAGGTCGTCCTGGTACGCGTTGTCCATGCGCACGACCGGACCGATGACGTCGGACAGGCCGACGTTGGCAGGCGCCTTCCAGACGCCGCGCGCGGTGTCCGTGGCGGCGTAGACGCCGGCCACCGCGCCACTGGCCGGCACGACGACGTAGAGGTCCTGCAGCGCCTTGCGGACGACGTTGTAGGCCGCGGTCTGGGTGGACTTCAGGTCGCCCAGCGGTGTCGTGTCGCCCGGATTCGGGGGCGAGCCCGCCACCGTGATGGTCACCTTCACGTTGTCCGCCGCTTCCGTGACCGCGTGGTTGAAGCTCGATACCAGGAACGGGTAGTAGAGCGAGCCATATTTGAGCTCGTTGTTGCCGACCAGGCCGCGGCTGGCGGCGAGCGCCGCGGGATCCAGCGCCTCGGCCTGGTCGCCGCCGTGGAGATCGAGTATCGCGAAGCGGTCCTTGAGGCTTCCGCACTGGGCGAGCATCTTCTGCGCGAGTTTGGCGTAGTCGGTGTCGCCGAGGTATGCGGCTTCCGGGCACACGAGCAGCGTCGGTTCATCCTCGAGCGCGACTGCGTCGACGCCGGCAGCGAGTCGATCGGCATCGTGTTCGTCGTCGTAGCCGCCGACCGAAACGATGTAGCACTTGCCGCCGCCGTTGTCGAAGAACATCTTCACGGCGTAGTAGAAGATCTTCTTCAGATCGGGCGGTTCGATTTTCCCGTCGACCGCAGGGATCGAATTCGGATCGGAATCCCTCCGCAGGCCGACCTCGATGCCGGGCGTATCCGGCCCGCCGAAGTACTGCTCGTACTGCGCAAAACTGGTGATCTTCGTCGGTTTGTCCTCCAGGTCGCCCGCATCCAGCCGGGCCGCGCTCTCGGTGTAGCCGATGAAGGCCGGGATCGCGGTCTCCACCTCTGCGACGGACGGCGGGAACACGGAAACTTCTTCGATGTAGACGTCGGGCGTGCGGTACTTGGACATGGTCGGGTCCTGCGATCAGGGTTTTCTGAGGTGGACGACGAACTGCGCGTCGGGTCGGTCTGCGCCGGGCTGCGGCAGGCTGTCGATCAGGAGGTCGTCGCCGCGCCGCAGGCCGATGCCTCGCGCGCCGCGCGCGCGCCGCGGCAGGTCGGACTGCGCCTCGAACAGCACCACGCGGGCTTCGCCGGTGTCGCCCAGCGCGGCCAGGGGCAGGTGCGGTTCGGCGAAATCCTGCGACGGGATGCGTGCGAACGACAGCTTGCCGCGCGCATCTTGGTCGAAGCCGGTGTCCTCGACCGAAAGCATGTCGATCTCGGACTGGCTGTAGCGCTGGCCGACGACGTAGTAGCGCAGCACGTCGCTGCGCGCTTCCAGCTCGATGGCGAAGTCGACGCCTTGCACGAGGTGGTCCGCATGCACGGTCAGCGCCAGCACGCCCCACGGCATGGTCGCGGCCAGGTCGGGTTCGGCGAGCAGCGATCGCGTGGACGACCCCGCGTCCGTGCTTTCGTCCAGCCGCCATGCGCCGGGCTGCAGCGGGCCAGGGAGGGCGACGGCGTCCTCGCTTGCGTTCAGGGTGAACGTCGATCGGGACGCGGTGGCGTCTTCGACGAGCTGCAGCGTGCACGGACGTGCGGTGGTGCGCGGCGCCAGCAGCGGGCGATGGCCCGTCAGCTCCACGGCGCGGGGCGCGTCCAGCGCACGCGGGTCGTCGTCGTTCGCGTACAGCACTGCCTCGCCCCCGGCCAGCGGGGGCAGCTTCGTGTAGTACGCGAAGCCGGCATGCCGCGGCACCAGGCCGAAGACGAAGCGCCGACCGGCCAGGGCCGCGAGCGGTTGCCCGTCCGAGGTTTCGACCAGCACCTGCAGTCGTCCGTCGCGCTCCCGCGCGAGGGCGCGTGCGCCCGCCAGTGCCGACCGCGTGCGCGGCGGCACGATGAACGCGAGCTCGTCGCAGGCGCCTCCGTGGAACGGGTGCCGCACCTCCACGGTCCACAGCGGGCGGTAGGCGACGTTCACCGGCCACCCACCCGCGTATCGATGGACACGATCGGCGGCCCTGCGACCACTGGTTCCACCTCCTGCAGGTCGACCAGCCGCAGTCGGTACACCACCGCGGGCAACTGCTTGCCGCCGATGCAGGCCCAGAGGTGGTTGAGCTGCTCCGGCCCGTAGCTGACCAGTTCCAGCGACAGGCGCTCCAGCCCGGAGGGCATCGAGGGCGCGTCCGACGGCGTGTACAGCGGCCGGGCCTGGAACAGGGCCAGGACCATCGACAGGCATCGCAGGCCCACGTCGTAATGCTGGAAGTGCGCCGCCAGTACCACGACCAGGTTCAGCCTGAGCCGCGGCGGAAGCACCACGTCGCGGTTGGAGACGATGGTGTGCGTCGGCAAGGGATCGCGCAGGGCACGCTCCTCGTCGATCTGGAACAGGGTCAGGCGCAGCGTGTTGCGGGGCTGCAGCCAGGTTCCCTTGTCGTCGACCAGGGGGCCGACATCGATGGCGGGCGCGGCATCCATCCCCAGTCGCCGCCGCAGATGGGCGCCAGCCTGGTCGGACACGAATTTGAGCGCCGCATCGATCATGGGGGAGGGATCGTTGTGGTCGCCGGGAGGCGGCCGGCTTCCGTACCGTTGCGAGCGAACCGGTCGCGCTGGATCGTGGCGCGGCGCTGCCGGTGCGGCTCCATATGGACTGTTCCAGCTGACGCCGCCGCGGGCAAGGACACCGGACGGTAAGAATCACTGGCGCCGTGCGCGCAGCTGCGCGCAAGGCAGCGCCGCGCTGTCCGCATTCCCGGGCCGCCAGCGTTCCTGTACATGATTGGATAAGAATCGATGGCGTGTCAGCCGGGCTTCCGACTTCCGATCGCGGCGTGGGCTTCGGAGGTGCAGAGCACATGTTTTCGAGATCCTTGCGGATTCGTCGCGCCAGGACCGTCGCAGGGCTGTCCCAGGCCCAGGTTGCGGAGCAGATCGGCGTGCGACGCAGCGCCGTGGCGCAGTGGGAGTGCGACGGTGGCACCTCGCCCAGCGTCGAGCACCTGAGCCGGCTGGCGGTGGTCACCGGCATGCGCTTCGAATGGCTGGCCACGGGCCGCGGCCAGAGCCGCGCCGAGGGTGAGGAGTTCGACGTGCCGATGATGCTGCACGAATTCGCCCAGGACGAATTCGAGAGCCGTGTCCTGCAACTGCTCAGGCGGTTCTCGCCCGCGAAGCGACGGGCGGCGTGTTCGATCCTCGAACTATTGTGACCGTTGCCCTGCGCGTGGCTGCCGTCGTGCGGCTGCGAGGCCCGTCAACCGCGAGGCTGGAAGCAATCAAGGCCACCCGAAGGGATGGCCCAAGTCGTTGTCCGACATGGTGGGCGGTGCAGGGTTCGAACCTGCGACCCTTGCCGTGTGAAGGCAATGCTCTACCGCTGAGCTAACCGCCCG
>JAFAEU010000328.1 GCA_023423855.1 Pseudomonadota bacterium
TTCGACACCCTGGTGGGTGCGGACGGCGCCGGCTCGACCCTGCGCGCGCGGATGATGCGGATGCAGGACCTTGGCGAGCGCACCGAATGGCTCGACCACGGCTACAAGGAACTCGAGATCCCGCCCGGCCCCGGCGGCGCGTTCCGGATCGAGCCCAACGCGCTGCACATCTGGCCGCGCGGGCACTACATGTGCATCGCCCTGCCCAACGACGAGCGCACCTTCACCGTCACCCTGTTCATGCCGCACGAAGGGCCGCATCCGAGCTTCGCGACCGTGGCCGAAGGCGAAGCCGCGCTGGCCCTGTTCCGGGAGCAGTTCGCCGACGCCGTGCCGCTGATCCCGCTGCTCGAGGAAGACTACGAGCGCAATCCCGTCGGCACGCTCGGCACGCTCTACCTCGACCGCTGGCACATCGGCGACCGCGCGGTGCTGCTCGGCGACGCCGCGCACGCGATGGTGCCGTTCCACGGGCAAGGCATGAACTGCGCGTTCGAGGACTGCGTGGCGCTGGCCGACAGTCTCGAAGCCGAGGACGGCCTCGAGGCCGCGTTCGCCGCGTTCGAGGCCGAGCGCATGCCCAACGCCGCCGCGATCCAGCACATGGCGCTGGAGAACTACATCGAGATGCGCGACCGCGTCGACGACGGCGACTACCGCCTGCAGCGCGCGCTCGAACTGCTGCTGCAGGAACGGCACCCGGGCCGCTTCGTGCCGCACTACGCGATGGTCAGCTTCATGCGCATTCCCTACGCCGTGGCGCTGGCGCGCAGCGAGGTGCAGCGCGCGATCCTGGTCCGCGCGACCGAGGGGCTCGATTCTCTGGACGAAATGGACTGGGCGCGCATCGACGCGGACGTGCTGGCGCGCCTGGAGCCGCTTCCCGCCCCGTAGAAGCGCCTTCAGGCGCGACCGCCGCGCCAAGAAAGCCCCATCGCGGCTGAAGTTGCTCCTACGCGAGAACTCCCTCCCCCGCTTGCGGGGGAGGGTTGGGGTGGGGGCGCTCTTCGCGGCGAAAGCTCGGCGCCATGCGCCTCGCCCCCCCATCCCAACCTTCCCCCGCAAGCGGGGAAAGGAGCAGACCGTTGCTCCTACAATGGGGGCATGAGCGCGAGCTTCCTGTTCTACGATCTTGAGACCTTCGGCGCCGACCCGCGGCGGTCGCGGATCGCGCAGTTCGCCGCGATCCGCACCGACGAGGCGCTGAACGAGGTCGAGGAACCGATCGACTTCCTCGTCAAGCCCGCCGGCGACCTGCTGCCTTCGCCCGACGCAACCATGGTCACCGGTCTCCCGCCGCAGCGGGCGCTGGCCGGGGGCGTGGCCGAGGCCGAGGCGTTCTCGCGCATCTTCGACGAGATGTCGCGGGCGCAGACCTGCACCCTGGGCTACAACTCGCTGCGCTTCGACGACGAGTTCGTGCGCTTCGGCCTGTACCGCAACTTCTTCGATGCCTACGAGCGCGAATGGCGCGGCGGCAACTCGCGCTGGGACCTGCTCGACGCGATGCGCCTGATGCACGCGCTGCGCCCGGACGGCATCACCTGGCCGCAGCGCGAGGACGGCCAGGGCACCTCGTTCAAGCTCGAACACCTCGCCGCCGCCAACGGCGTGCGCCAGGGCGACGCGCACGAGGCGCTGTCGGACGTGCGCGCGCTGATCGGCCTGGCCCGGCGCTTCCGCGAGGCGCAGCCGCGGCTGTGGGAGTACGCGCTGCAGCTGCGCGACAAGCGCTTCGCGGCAAGCCTGCTGGATGCCGTGGCGATGAAGCCGCTGCTGCACGTCTCGCAGCGCTACCCGGCCAACCGCCTGTGCGCGGCGCCGGTGCTGCCGCTGGCGCGGCATCCGCGCTACGACGGCCGCGTGATCGTGTTCGACCTCGACAACGAACCCGACGCCCTGCTCGACCTCGACCCCGAGGCCATCGCCGCGCGCCTGTACGTGCGCGCCGACCAGTTGCCGGAAGGCGAGACCCGGATCGCGCTCAAGGAAGTCCACCTCAACCGCTGCCCGGCGCTGGTGCGCTGGGACCACCTGCGCGAGGCGGATTTCGCGCGCCTGTCGATCGAACCCGCGCGCGTCGAGTACCGCGCCTCGCGCCTGCGCGCGGCCGGGCCGGCGCTTGCCGAGAAACTGCGGCAGGTCTACGCCGCCGAGCGCGAATTCCCGCCCGGCGACGCCGACGGCGCGCTCTACGACGGCTTCATCCCCGACGGCGACAAGCGCCTGTTCGCCGACGTGCGCGCGACACCGCCGGCACAGCTGGGCGCACGCCATTTCGGATTCCGCGACCCGCGCCTGGTCGAGCTGCTGTTCCGCTATCGCGCGCGCAACTGGCCGGAGACGCTCGACGCCGGCGAGCAATTGCGCTGGAACGACTACCGTCGGGAACGCCTCGCCGACGACAGCGGACTGTCCGAACTCGGATTCACGCAATATTTCAACAGGATCGGGACACTGCGCGGCACTGTGGGCGAAGATCTCGCAAAACTCGGACTGCTCGACCAACTGGACGGCTGGGGCCGGAACCTGCAGGGAGAACTGCAGATGCCTCCGCCCCCATGATCGCCATGACCACCACCGGTACGTGCGGTTTGAACCGGACATCCTTCGGTCGTCATACCGGCGAAAGCCGGGATCCATTGTGTCGTTGGACGGAAGATCAAGATGGATCCCGGCTTTCGCCGGGATGACG
>JAFAEU010000323.1 GCA_023423855.1 Pseudomonadota bacterium
GTGCGCGCTACATGGACGACGGCGTGCGCATGCGTTTCTTCGACGAATCGTCGGCGACGGCGCGTCGCTACCGCACGCTGGAGAACGCCTTCCCCGGGTCCGGCGTCGCGATCACGTCCACCACGCGCGACGGCCGGCTGGCGCTGGTGCGGGTCTGGAGCGACCGCATCGCCGGCGAGTACTTCCTGTTCGATACCGAGGCCAGAACCGCCAACGGCGTGTTCGCGCGCATGGAGTGGTTCCAGCCCGAAGCGATGGCGGCCGCGCGCAAGATCGAAACGAAGGCCCGCGACGGCGTGGCGCTGCACGGCTACCTCACGCTGCCGGCCGGCGACGAGGACGCGGCGCGACCGCTGGTGGTCATGCCGCACGGCGGCCCCTACGGGATCCACGACGCCTGGGACTTCGACCTCGACGCGCAGCTGCTCGCCGCCGCCGGCTACGCGGTGCTGCGGTTGAACTACCGTGGCTCGGGCAACTATGGGCGCGCGTTCCGGGCGCTGGGCGCGCAGGAATGGGGCGGCACCATGCAGGACGACCTCACCGACGCCACCCGCTGGGCGATCGAGCAGGGCATCGCCGACCCGGAGCGCATCTGCATCGTCGGCGCCAGCTACGGCGGCTACGCGGCGCTGATGGGCGTGGCGAAGGAGCCGTCGCTGTACCGCTGCGCGGTGGGCTACGTCGGCGTCTACGACCTGCAGGCGATGCATGCCGAGCGCGCGCGCTCGGCCGCCTGGCTGCGGCATTGGGCCAACGACTGGCTCGGGGCGCGTGGCTCGCTGGCGGACAAGTCGCCGGTGAACCTGGCCGACCGGATCAAGGCGCCGGTGTTCCTCGCCGCCGGCGGCGCCGACGACATCGCGCCGATCTCGCACAGCCGCAGGATGGAGCGCGCGCTCAAGGCGGCGGGCGTGCCGGTGCAGACGCTGTACATCGACAGCGAAGGCCACGGCTTCCGCAAGGAAGCACACCGGCGCGAGTACTACCTGCGCCTGCTGGGCTTCCTGGCCGAACACCTCGGCGGCGCGACCGGCCGCTGATCGTATTGCCGGCGGCGCGGGCCGGGCTACACTGCCGTGTCGTCAGGAGGTGCGGATGCCCGATTTCGGTTGGCAATCGGCATGGGACCGGGACAGACCGGCGCAGGCGCCGGACCTGCCCGGCCACGGCGCGCGACTGGCGGAGGTGCTGGCCCAGGTCTCGCGCGAGGCGCTGCAGGCCGAGGGGCTGGACGCCGTGCTGCAGCGGATCGTCGACTGCGTCGTGCGCCGGCTGCCGGTCTCGATCGCGAGCATCGTCCTGCTCGACGACGCCCGCACCCGCTTCGTCAAGGAAGTCTGGGCCGGCGACATCCCGTTGGCCGAGATGGACCTGGCGATCTGGGACGTGTCGGTCGGCGTTTCCGGCCGCTGCGCACGCACCGGCCGGCCACAGCTGATCGCCGACGTAGCCTCCGATCCGGACTACGTGATGGGCAACGCCGCGGTCAGGTCGGAGTACGTGGTGCCGATCCGGCACCGCGACCGCCTGCACGGCGTGCTCAACATCGAAAGCACCGACGAGGAATTCTTCACCGCGCAGGCCTGCGCCGTGTTCGACGCGATCGCCCACCAGATCGGCGGCGCGATCCACCTCGCGCGCGTGGTCGCCGAACTGGAAGCGGCCAACCGCAAGCTGCGCGAACTGTCGACGGTCGACGGGTTGACCGGCATCGCCAACCGCAGGCGTTTCGACGAGCGGCTGGCCGGGGAGTGCGCGACGCACGCGGAGCAGGGCGGTTCGCTGGCCCTGCTGCTGGTCGACGCGGACTGCTTCAAGCAGCTCAACGACGCGCTCGGCCACCTGCACGGCGACGAATGCCTGCGCCGGCTGGCGCGGATCTGCGGCGATTTCGCCGGCGGCGAGCGCGACCTGGCCGCGCGCTACGGCGGCGACGAACTGGCGCTGCTGCTGCCGGGGCGTTCCGAGGCCGAGGCGATGGCGATCGCCGAACGCCTGCGCGCGCGGGTGGAGGAAGCGGCGATGGCGCATCCGACCTCGATCGTGGCGCCGTGGATGACGGTCAGCGTGGGGGTGTTCGTGGCGGGGCCCGGGCAGGCGGCGCGTTCGCCGGCGCGCCTGCTCTCGGGCGCCGACCGCGCGCTGTATGCCGCCAAGGTGCGGGGCCGCAACCGAGTGGCCTGCTGGAACCTGGCGCGCAGCGAGGTCGAGGGCGCGCAGACCTGATTCGATCCCTGCAGCGAGGCATGTTGCAGATCCGGTGGCAACGTCCCTCGAAGGCAGTCATCTCGAAGGCTGTCATCCCGAGCGAAGCGAGGGATCTGTTTTCACGGCGACCCCGACAGGATCCCTCGCTTCGCCCGGGATGACATCTTCGAAGCGGATGACGCGGTGCGGACCAGGCTGAAGCGTTGTGGCGCGGGGTCACCGCAACGGCGTCGATGGACGCATTCCGTACCGGATCAGCCCGCCGCCGTCCGAGCCGGCGCACCGACCCGCCGCCGCACCGCGTCGACGTCGCGCACCGGGCGCACCTCGATGCAGCCGGTCTCGGCCCAGGGCAGCTGCTCGGCGAGGCGGATCGCCTCCTCCAGGCTGTCGGCCTCGACCAGGTTGAAGCCGGCCAGCATCTCCTTGGTCTCGGCGAAGGGGCCGTCGACCACGGCGACCTTGCCGCCGCGCCGGCGCACCGACTTCGCGGTACTCGCCGCTTCGAGCTGCTGGAAGCCGAGCAGGGTGCCGGCTTCCTTCAGTTCGTCGGCGTTTTCCAGGCAATGGCGCATGCGCCGGTCGTACTCGCCCTCGGGCAGGGCCTCGAGCAGCGTTTCGTCGGTGTAGACCAGCAGCAGGTATTGCATCGGCAGGATCCTCGTTCGTTCAGGGCGACGGCAAGGCGTCAGTCCGCGGCGGCCGCTTCCGCGCCGCCGCGGCCGAGCGGGTCGGGCAGTGCGTCGCCGCGCGCGGTGAAGGACAGCGACACCGAATTGAGGCAATGGCGCTCGTGCGTCGGCGGCGGGCCGTCGGGGAAGACGTGGCCGAGGTGGCTGCCGCAGCGCGCGCAGACCTCCTCGGTGCGGACCATGCCGTGGCTGGTGTCGCGCACGTAGCGCACGTGCCCGGGCGCGTAGGGCGCGAAGAAGCTAGGCCAGCCGGTGCCGGAGTCGAACTTGGCGTTCGAGCGGAACAGCGGCAGCCCGCACAGGCGGCAGCTGTAGACGCCGTCGCGCTTGTTGTCGAGGAACACGCCGCAGAACGGCGCCTCGGTGCCGTGCGCCAGCAGCACGCGGCGCTCGGCCTCGTCCAGCGTGGCTTCGAGCGTGGCGCGCTGGACGGCATCGGGGGGCGTCAGGTCGAAGCCGGACATGGACGGACTCCTCGGCGTGCCGGATCGCGGGATGGAAAGTGTGCCAGCTTCCCGTTACGCGGGCGTAAGCGCACGTGCGAATGTCTCGAAACTCGCTCGTCATCCCGGCGCAAGCCGGGATCCAGCCTTCCGTCCCGCGGCAGCCCTGTCTCCGCAAGCCAAAGCTGG
The DNA here is from genome assembly GCA_023423855.1 of Pseudomonadota bacterium. Classification (GTDB taxonomy): domain Bacteria; phylum Pseudomonadota; class Gammaproteobacteria; order Xanthomonadales; family Xanthomonadaceae; genus Luteimonas. Next base: position 3,536 of record JAFAEU010000323.1, read on the forward strand.
ATCCCGGCTTGCGCCGGGATGACGACTCCAGCGCAGACCGCGATGGAGACTTCGAGCAGGCTTCCAGCACGCGGCGCGGTATCGTATCGGCACGACCGGCGCATGGGCCGGACCCGAGGCGGCAACGAACGCGGATGGCGTCGATCGAACTGGTCCTGGCGATGCTGCTGGCGGTGCTGGCCAGCGGCTACCTGCAGCGCATGCTGCCGTGGTCCGTGCCGCTGCCGCTGGTGCAGATCGCGCTGGGTGCGGTGATCTCGGGCGTGTTCCACGAAGGAGTCACGCTCGACCCCGACATCTTCTTCCTGCTGTTCCTGCCGCCGCTGCTGTTCCTGGACGGCTGGCGCATCCCCAAGGATGGCCTGTTCCGGGACCGCGGCGTGATCCTGCCGCTCGCGTTAGGGCTGGTGGTGTTCACCGTGGTCGGCGCCGGCCTGCTGATCCACTGGATGATCCCGGCGATGCCGCTGGCGGTGGCGTTCGCGCTGGCGGCGATCCTGTCACCGACCGATCCGGTGGCGGTGTCCTCGATCGCCAAGCGCGCGCCGGTGCCCAGGCGGCTGATGCACATCCTCGAGGGCGAGTCGCTGCTCAACGACGCCTCGGGCCTGGTGTGCTTCCGCTTCGCGGTCGCGGCGGCGATGACCGGCAGCTTCTCGCTGGCGAAGGCGTCGATGACCTTCCTGTGGGTGGCGGCGGTCGGCGTCGCGCTCGGCGTCGGCTTCACCCTGCTGGTGAGCCGCGCGCAGAACGCGCTGTCGCGCCGCTTCGGCGAGGAGAGCGGCACGCCGATCCTGGTCAGCCTGCTGATCCCGTTCGGCGCCTACATGATCGCCGAGGAGGCGCATGCCTCGGGCATCCTCGCCGCGGTCGCCGCGGGCATCACCATGAGCTACGTCGAACTGACCGGCCGCGTGCTGGCGACCACGCGGGTGCAGCGCACGGCGGTCTGGGACATGCTGCAGTTCACCCTCAACGGCGTGGTGTTCGTGCTGCTCGGCGAGCAGCTGCCGGGGATCCTGCGCGAGGCGGCCGAGTCGGTGCAGGAGGCCGGGCACCTCAATCCGTGGTGGCTGGTGGTCTATGCGCTGGCGCTGAACGCGGGCCTGGTCGCGCTGCGGATGCTGTGGGTGTGGGTGTCGCTGCGGATC
>JAFAEU010000349.1 GCA_023423855.1 Pseudomonadota bacterium
GTCCTGCGGCGTGCCCTCGCCGATGAATTCGACCTGGGTGATGTTCTCGCCCAGGCGCTCGTCCTCCTCGGCATCGCCCGGGTAGCGCGCGACCATGAACAGGATCATCAGCTGCAGCCACAGCAGGTGCAGCAGGACCGACACCACCAGCGAGACCCTGCGCGTGCGCCGGTCCGGCACCGGGCGCTCGCGCCAGTCCTGGCGCCACAGCCGCACGAACGCCTGCCAACGGTTCAGCCGTTTGTAGCCCTTCGAATAGACCGGCTCGCGCGCAAGGAACACCGCCACCAGGCCTTCGAACGCAAAGGCGACGCTTCGCGCCTTCCCCTTGGCGACCGAAAACCATTCGTTCCAGCCCGGCGGGAACTCGCCCGCGGGCCGCGGCGGACGGATCGAGCGCCCCTTGCGCAGCCGCCGCTGGAGCGCTTCGATCAGTTCACTGGACGAAAACACCCGCGACGCGTTCCGTCAGTCCGCGTTGCGCGGCATGTAGGGCGCGGTCCCGGTGTCGTGATCGGTCGCATCGCGCACCGCGGTCACGCCCGGCACCTTGTCCATCAGGCTGCGCTCGATGCCCTGCTTGAGCGTGACATCGACCATGCCGCAGCCGTGGCAGCCGCCGCCGAAGCGCAGCACCACCACGCCCTCGGCGGTCACTTCCTGCAGCGACACGTGGCCGCGGTGCTGCGCGAGCTGCGGATTGACCTCGTGCTCGATCAGCCAGCGCACCCGCTCGACCAGCGACGCCGACTCCGGCGGCGCATCGCCCTTGATCCTCGGCGCCCGGATCTGCAGCTGGCCGCCGGTGGCGCGCGATTCGTAGTCGATCTGCGCGCCGTCGAGGAAGGGCGCGCTGTCGGCGTCGAGCCACAGCGTGAAGCCTTCGCAGTCGATCGCCCACTCGTCGCCGTGCAGGTCGCCCGGCTCGGCGAACTCCAGGCGCACGTCGGCCTTCGCAGTGCCCGGATGCACCGCGGCCAGGCGCACGCCCAACCCGGGCAGTGCCTCGCGCTCGATCAGCTTGCGGAAATGTGCCTGCGCGTTGTCGGAGATCTGGATCATGGCCCTGTCCGTCTTTCGACGTATTCTAGGCCCAGCCCCGCGCCTTGCCCTCCTCCCACCCCGCCGCGGCCGGTGCCCCCGCACACGATCCGTTCATCCGCGGCGCCGCATCCACCCAAGGAGATCCCGCCATGTCGGACCTCGTCCCCCTCGTCCAGGCCCACTGCATCCCGCGCCGCGGCGGCGAGCACCGGCTGGGCGAAGCCCGCATCCGCGAGTTGCTGCCGGAGGTGCCCGGCTGGGAACTCGCCGAGAACGGCCGCGCGCTGACGAAGACCTTCCGCTTCGAGGACTACTATCGCACCATGGCCTTCGTGAACGCGCTGGCCTTCATCGCCCACCGCGAGGACCACCATCCCGACCTCGGCGTGCACTACGACCGCTGCGCGGTGCGCTTCTCCACCCACGATGTCGGCGGCCTGAGCGAGAACGACTTCATCTGCGCCGCCAAGGCGGACGCGTTGGCCGGCTGACGGCGTCGGCCCTGCAACAAGCTGGCATTCCGAGCGTAGCGAGGAATCTGGCGTCCGTTCGCGGGAAGCAGGTTCCTCGCTGCGCTCGGAATGACAGTCGTTGAGCGCTCCTGGCAGTTGCAGAATCGCGACTGTCGGTCCCGCAGCCGGTCAAAGCCGATCCAGCACCTCGACCAGTTCCGGCGCCAGCGGCGCATTGAGCACATACGGCACCCGGCCGCCGTCGAGCGCGAACTCCAGCGACGCCGCGTGCAGGAACAGCCGTTTCAGTCCGACCTGTTCGCGCAGGCGCCGGTTGACCGCAGCGTCGCCGTACTTGTCGTCGCCCGCCACCGGATGCCCGATGTGCTGCGCATGGACGCGGATCTGGTGGGTGCGGCCGGTCTCGATCCGCACCTCGCAGTAGGAATGCCCGCCGCGCCGTTCGAGCACGCGGAAATGGCTCAGCGACGGCTTGCCGGCATCGTTGACCTGCACGTGCCGCTCGCCGCCCTGGCGCAGGCCGACGTGCAGCGGCGCGTCGACGCTCATCACCCCGTCGGGCATCCGCCCGGCCAGCAGCGTGAGATAGCGCTTGTTGATGGTCTCGCCTTTCACGGCAGGATCCTCGCGCATCAGCGCCTGCAGTTCGCGCAGCGCGGACCGCTTCCTGGCCACCACCATCAGCCCCGAGGTGTCGCGGTCCAGCCGGTGCACCAGCTCCAGCGGTTCGCCCGGGCGCAGCGCGCGCAGGGTCTCGATCACGCCGAAGCTGATCCCGCTGCCGCCGTGGCTGGCGACCCCGGAAGGCTTGTTGATCGCCAGCAGGCGCGCGTCCTCGAACACGATGCTGGCCGCCATCGCCTCCAGCAGCCCCCTGGCCGGCGCGCCCCTGTCTCCCTGTTCGCCGAGACGGACCGGCGGGATCCGCACCTGGTCGCCCGCCTCCAGCCGGGTCTCGGCCTTCGCCCGGCCGCCGTTCACCCGCACCTGGCCGCTGCGCACGATCTTGTAGACCAGCGACTTCGGCGCGCCCTTGAGCTGGCCCAGCAGGAAGTTGTCGAGCCGCTGGCCGGCGCGCTCGGCGTCCACCTGGACGATGCGGACGCCGCCGGTCGGGGCGGGCTGGGACCGGGTGTCGTTCATTGTCGGGCTTTATCTGTTACACTCGGCGGGCGAGATAAGGTGCTGATTTCGCTGGAAGATTCACGGGCCGAAAGCCCGCCTTCCGCGAGACCCGGCCAGTACGCGGCCACCGCCCTCGGGGCGGCCATGTTAGCGGCTGGAAGGCAGTCCCGGACATCGCCCGATGCCAAGGCACCGGTGCGGAACATGCCCCGCGCGGCGCGAGAGCCGGCCCGAAAGGCCAGCCCGAAGCGCCGCCGGCCCTGCAACACTTTTTGAAACAAGCGCTCCCGCGGTCCGCCGTGGTGTCGTAGCGCTGGAAACCCGGGATCGCCGCTGCGCTTGCGCGGCTGGCGGCCAACCGAAGCTCCAGGCGAAACGCCCCGGCGTTCCGCGCGCCTGCCCCCGCCCGAGAAGGACGCGGGTGCAGCGAGAAGCGCGAGGAACGCAAACATGAAGCGAATGCTCATCAACGCGACGCAGGCCGAAGAGCTGCGCGTCGCGATCGTCGACGGCCAGTCCCTGTACGACATCGACATCGAACAGCCGTCCCGCGAACAGAAGAAGTCCAACATCTACAAGGGCCGCATCACCCGGCTCGAACCGTCCCTCGAGGCGGCCTTCGTCGAAT
>JAFAEU010000355.1 GCA_023423855.1 Pseudomonadota bacterium
CCGAAGCCCTTGGCGTCGTTGAACCACTTGACGGTGCCGGTCTGACGTTCGGACATGTTGTTACTCCTTGAAACTAGACAGTGGATGGATACCAGGCCCCATCGGGGTTGCCTGGACTGTATCGAGCAAGGGGTAACGCGAACGATGGAGCGGATCGTCTGGAGCGGCCGTCGCTAAACGGCTTTGAACCCTTGTGATCTACCGCATCGGAGCCACGATGTACCGTGATCCCGGCCTTGAACAGTCCGCGCACGATAGCGCACTTTTGGCGGGAAGTGTAAAGCGGCGTCAGGACACCGGTTACCAGTCCTCGCGTCCGGGCAGCAGGGCGGCCAGTTCGGCATCGCTCAGGTTGCGCCACTGGCCGGGCCTGAGGTGCCCCAGCTTCACGCCGCCAATCCGCACCCGCTGCAACTGCTTGACCCGAAAGCCGAAATGCGCGGCCATCAGCCGGATCTGCCGGTTCAGGCCCTGCACCAGCACGATCCGGAAGCCGAACCGGCCCAGCTTCCCGATCCGGCACGGCAGGGTCACCTGGCCGTGGACCGGCACCCCGCGGGCCATGCCGCGCAGGAATTCGGCGGTGACCGGATGGTTCACGGCCACCAGGTACTCCTTCTCCAGCTTGTTCTCGGCGCGCAGGATGGCGTTGACGATGTCGCCGTTGCTGGTCAGCAGGATCAGCCCCTCGGAGTCCTTGTCCAGCCGGCCGATCGGGAAGATCCGCTGCTCGTGGCCGACGAAGTCGACGATGTTGCCCTTCACCGCCGATTCTGTGGTGCAGGTGACGCCGACCGGCTTGTTGAGCGCGATGTAGACGTGCCGGCGCCGGCCGCGCGCGGCGGCGCGCGGCTTCAGGGGCTGGCCGTCGAGCAGCACCGCGTCGCCCTCGCCCACCTCGGCGCCGATCCGCGCGCGCAGGCCGTTCACGGTGACCCGGCCCTCGCCGATCAGGCGGTCGGCTTCGCGCCGGGAACAGTGGCCGGTGTCGCTGATGTAGCGGTTGAGCCGCATGGGTCGCAGGAGGGCGAAGGGGTCCGCAGTCTGGCAGATCGCCCCGCCCCGCGGCGACGGTGGCGTCCGGCTTCGACGCCGGCGTCAGCCCTCGGCCACCAGGTCCGCGTACTCCGGGTGGCGTTCGATCCACTCGGCCGCATAGGAACAGCGCGGCTCCACCGACAGACCCTGGGCGCGGGCATGTTCAAACGCAGCCCGCACCAGTTGCCCCGCGATGCCCCGGCCGCGCAGCGCCGCGGGCACGCCGGTGTGGGTGATCACCATGCGGCCGCCCGACAGCGTGTACTCGAGCACGCTGCGGTGACCGTCGACATCGACGTGGAAGCCCTGGCCCGGGGCGTGTTCGATCGTCTCTGCGTTCATCCGTGCTGTCTCCGTGTACGGGGCCGGCCTGCGGCGGGCGTCGCGCCTGAAGGCGCTGCTGCAGTGGCAGGTGGCGTACCGCGACGATCGCGCGGACGCCGGTTGCCGTCAAACCCGGGACGTTCGCGGCCATCCGGGTGACGCTGCGGGTCAGCTGATTTTTTGATCGTCATCACGTTTCAGGCTGGCACGGAACCTGCGTGATCCCCGGTCAACCACAACCGTCATGCCTGCTGGGGAACACCATGATCGACAGCGCAACGCAGCACCAGGCCATCGGCCGCCTGTTCGAACTCGTACGCAACGGCGACGTCGACAACCTCGAGTTCACCCACCTCGATTCGCTGATCTACGGCGGCCTGGAGCAGACCTACCAGGTCACCGACGCCGACCGCGAGCAGCGCACGATCCAGACCACCGCGGTCTGAGCCCACGCGCGCTTACGGGCGCCGCGGCTCGGGCGGCACTCCCTGTCTGGTGAGTTCTGCCTCCAGGTACGAGGCCTGCGCCGCCTGCCACGGGTCTGCGCGGTCGGCATGCCGGAGGAATCGACGGACCGTCTCGAGGTTGATGTGGCCCTCCGTCAGGTTCTGCTGGTGCACGCGCATCGCCCAGCCGAGTCCGTCTTCCGGGAATGACTCCAGCAGCCGATCGATATGCGGCTTGGCCCGGATCATGGCCTCACCGTCGTTCGGGCTGTCGCTGTAGAGCCACATCGTGGCCAGAGCGCGCAACGCATCCCGCCGCTGCTCTTCGTCGTCCGCAGCGAGCAGGTAGTGGCGCTCGGCGTGTTCGATCTGGCGGGTGGCGTGATAGCCGACACCTGCGAGATAGTGGCCCCACGCGTTCCCGGGATCGTGCTCGACCGCACGCACCGCGTGGTGCAGGCCCCACTCCGGCTCGTACCGCAGCAGTTGCCACGCGATCTGGCGGTGTCCCCACGCGTTGGTTCCGTTGAACCGACGTTCCTGCAGCAGCAGGGCCACGCCTTTCCAGCGGTCCGGTCCGCCCTCGTCGTCGCGCAGGTTCAGGGCCACGTTGGCGGCGTCACGCAAATGGCTTTCGTTCGAGCCGATGCGCACGGCGATGTCGAGGATTTCGGCCGCTTCGCGCGTGAATTCCTTCTCTGCGCCGAGGCGGTCGCCACGGTCCCCGTACGGCGCGGCGATGTGGATCGCCAACTGCGGGCGGCGGGCCACATGGCGCGAGAGTTCGGCCGCGTACGACAGCATCTCCTCGTAGGAGCCACCCCAGCGCGGCGTCAGCGCCTGCATGCGCAACCTCGCCATTTCCAAACAGGCCGGATCCTGCGCCGCCGCGCCGGCGACCGCCTCGCGCTCCAGCCCGGGCCGCGAGTCGAGCATCGCCACGCTGAGCAAGCCCGCATAGGCCGGCATCAGGCGCGGCTCGATGCGGATCGCCTCGCGGAACAGCGGCACCGCCTGTTCGACCATGTCCGTCATCCGTCGCATGCTCTCGCGCGGCGTTTCCGACGCCCACTTGCCGCCACGCGCATTCCAGGCGGCATCGCGGTAGTAATTGGCGCGCGCGAGGTTGGCGTAGGCGCTGCCGGGCGCCAGTTCGAGCCAGCGCGCCGAGACGCGATCGGTATCGGCGTTGGCGTCGTTGAACGCGCCGATGGCGACGTGGATGTCCTCGCCGTCGCCGCCTTCGGCGAAATGCTTCGCCAGCAGCCGGTCGAGCAATGCGTCCAGCGCCGCCGCCTCGCCACGCGCCAGGTAGCCGTCGAAGTCGGCCAGCGCCATCGCCTCGACGGCATGGAAGCGGCAGTGCGCGGCGGCGTGGCCCTCCGGCCACCTGTTCCCCGGCAGGTCCGGCGAGGCCAGGCAGTGCTGCAGGGGATCATCGAGGCGTTCGGCCTCTCGCGCCTGCAGGAAATAGTCGCGCCACGGCGCGGGCACGTCCTTGAACGCCTGCTGCGGATCCTTCTCCGGGACCGGGAGACGCGCGCCCTCTGCCCCGTCCTGGGCTGCGGACCCCAGACACGCCAAGGCCGCGAGCGCGATCGCCCATTGTTGCTTCCACATCGCCCATCCCCGTCGCCCGGTCTCCTCCGGTCCGGCGCGACGGCGCCGTTCACCCCCCGAGGGACGGACTGAGCAATCTTGCCATGAAGGTACTGGCCACGCGCGGTTCCATCATCACCGTGAACAGCATGCCGTAGGCCGCGCCCCACAGGTGGGCGCTGTGGTTGACGTTGTCGCCGCCGCGGCGGTCCATCCAGATCGAATAGCCGATGTACGCCACCGCGTACAGGATCGCCGGCACCGGGATGAAGACCAGGAAGATCAGGCTCCACGGCGCGAACAGGATGAAGCTGAACAGCACCGCCGAAACCGCGCCGGAGGCGCCGAGGCTGCGGTAGTTCGCGTCCTTCTGGTGGCGGAAGTAGGTCGGCATGATCGCCATGACGATCGCCGAGAGGTAGAACGCGGCGAAGCCGAGCATGCCGATCCGGTCCACGAACACCGGCTCGATCGCGCGCCCGAAGAAGAACAGCGTGATCATGTTGAACAGCAGGTGCTGGCCGTCGGCGTGGATGAAGCCGTGGGTGACCAGACGGTCGTACTGTTTCTGGCGGTCGATCGCCGGCGGCCACAGGATCAGCCGCTCCAGCAGCGCGCGGTTGTTGAACGCCTGCCAGGAGACGAACACGGTGACGCCGATCAGCACGAAGGTGACGATGGACTGCATGCGGATTCCCCGGCCTCAGGTGGCGATGCGGTAGTTGTCCTGCATCGGGTAGCGCCGCGCGTACAGCGCGAAGGCGAGCGCCGCGACGAAGGCGAAGGCGGCGAAGAAGAACATCAGGAACGCAGGTTCGCTCAGCCCCGTCTGCGCGATCATCGCCTTGAAACCGTCGTTGCGCACGCCGGCGTTGGTCAGCAGCACCCACAGGCTGCCGAAGGTGCTGGTGAGGTACCAGAACGCCATGATCACGCCCTTCATCGCGTGCGGCGCCTGGCTGTAGGCGAACTCCAGCGCGGTCGCCGAGACCAGCACCTCGCCGAAGGTCAGCAGCAGGTAGGGCAGGCTCTGCCACGCCAGCGAAACCTCGGCGCCGCCGTCAATCCACAGTTGCAGCACGCCGGCGACGATCCACGACACGCCCGAGATCGCGATGCCCCAGCCCATCCGCCGCAGCGCGGTGACCACGAAGCCCATCCGCCGCAGCAGCGGATACAGCACGATGTTGTTGAACGGGATCAGCAGCATCACCAGCAGCGGGTTGAGCGCCTGCATCTGCGCCGGCTCCAGGATCAGCCAGCTCGGCCACCACCACTGGTCGTGCGGGATGACCATGGCGTTGCCCTGGATGATCCAGGTCGAGGCCTTCTGGTCGAACAGCGACCAGAACGGCGTGACCAGGGCGAACACGATCAGGATCCGCAGCACGGCGCGCACGCCGTCCACCGCGGCGTCCGGATGCAGGCCACGCGCCCGTTCGAGCTGCAGCGACGCGCCCCAGCCGCCGAACGCGATCAGCACGCCCAGCGCCAGGCAGGCGGTGATGACGAAACCGAACGAATCCGGCCACCAGGGCAACGCCACGCCCACCGCCTTCAGCGCCCAGAGCGCGAG
>JAFAEU010000390.1 GCA_023423855.1 Pseudomonadota bacterium
AGCCAGGGCAACGCCCATGGCCAGCGCGAGCAGAGCCTTGTTGATGGTCATATCGATCTTCCTCGTCTATGTCTGAAAAAGTTGGACAACGCGCAAAATTGCGCGCCGTAAACATGATGACAAGCCCATGACGGCTGTCAAGCGGGACGCGGTGGATTTTTTGTCAAAACGGTGTTAACGCCTTCACGCAATCTCGACAGCGATTGCGGTTGCTTCGCCGCCGCCGATGCACAGCGACGCGACGCCGCGCTTGCCGCCGCGCGCGATCAGGGCATGCAGCAAGGTCACCACCAGACGCGCGCCGCTGGCGCCGATCGGATGCCCCAGCGCGGTCGCGCCGCCGTTGACGTTGATTTTCCCGTGCGCAATGCCGAGCTCGCGGATCGGCGCCATCGCCACGACCGAGAACGCTTCGTTGACTTCGAACAGGTCGACGTCATCGACCGACCAGCCCACTTTCGCCAGCAGGTCGCGGATTGCGCTCACCGGCGCCGTTGTGAACCATTCGGGTTCCTGAGAGAAGGTTGAATGGCCGACGATGCGGGCGATCGGCTTCAGGCCGAGCCGGGACGCGTTTTCGGCGCTGGTGAGCACCGTCGCCGCGGCGCCATCGGAGATGCTCGACGAGCTGGCGGCGGTCACCGTGCCGTCCTTGCGGAAGGCGGCGCGCAGGGTCGGGATCTTGCCGACGTCGGACTTGCCGGGTTGCTCGTCGGTGTCGAACTCGACCTCGCCCTTGCGGGTGGACACCTTGACCGGGACGATCTCGTCCTTGAACGCGCCCGAGGCGATCGCCGCCTGCGCGCGCTTGACCGATTCGATGGTGAACGCGTCCTGCTCCTCGCGGGTGAAGCCGTACTTGTCGGCGGTGGCTTCGGCGAACACGCCCATCGACTGGCCGTCGTAGGGATTGGTCAGGCCGTCCCAGGCCATGTGGTCGACCAGCTTGGCGTCGCCGTAGCGCAGGCCGGGGCGGGCGGAAACCATGTGCGGCGCGTTGGTCATCGACTCCATGCCGCCGGCGACGACCACGCTGGCCGAGCCGGCCTTGATCAGGTCGTGGCCGAGCATGATCGCCTTCATGCCCGAGCCGCAGACCTTGTTGATCGTGGTGCAGCCCGCCTTCTTCGGCAGGCCAGCGGCGAGCGCGGCCTGGCGCGCCGGCGCCTGGCCGAGGTTGGCCGGCAGCACGCAGCCCATGATGACTTCGGAAACGTCGTCGCCGTTGACGCCGGCCTGTTCGACCGCGGCCTTGATCGCGGTGGCGCCGAGGGTCGGCGTCGGCACCCCGGTGAACTGTCCGAGCATGGAACCGATGGCGGTGCGCTTGGCACCGACGATGACGACGTCGCTCATGAACGTACTCCTGGAGGGGAAAGGGGGATAGGTCGGCCTATTGTCGTTCCGGGCCACGTCCTCGGCAAATTCGTCCAGGGGCCGGTGGCGGCGGTGCGGCCAAGCGCGTATATAGCGCGAAGGGGCGCCGGGAGCGGCCGGAAGGGTCGTTCCGTACGGGAAACGGGGATGGACCAGGGAGTGGAGCGTATGTCTGGCAGATCCTGGCAGGGTTTTATCGCCGGCCTGGGCCGTGGGGTCTGGATGGCCGCGCTTGTGGCCGGGCTGGCCGCCTGCGGCGGTGGCGGAGGCGGCACGCGGGCCGATCCGCCGCCACAGGCCCCGCCGCCGACACCGCCGCCATCGCCTCCCGTGGTGGAGCCGCCGAACCCGGCCTTCGGCGACCACATCGCGTGGACCGGCGCGGATGCGGCGCATGCCGCCGGGCTGACCGGCGCCGGCATCCGCATCGGCATCATCGACAGCGGCGTCAACCGCAACCACCCGGCGCTGGCCGGCCGCGTGGTCTCCAACCTCACCTACATCAATCCGAACACGAACAACCTGTCGGCCGACGACGTGATCGGCCATGGCACCGCCGTCGCGCAGGTGGTGGCGGGCCGGGCGTTCGGACAGTGGCCGGGCGGAATCGCACCCGGGGCGGAGATCGTGTCGGCACGGATCATCAGCGACACGCCGCCCGAGGACGACGGCAGCGGCCAGGGCAACGAACTCAACGGTCCGCTCGGGGTCGCATCGGTCCACCAGGATCTGATGAACCGCGGCGTGCGGGTCATGAACAACTCCTGGGGCGGGCTGTACTGGACCAACCCGAATGTCTCCGCGCAGGTCGCCGCGGAATACCGTCCCTTCATCGCCACCCACGGTGGCCTGGTCGTGTTCTCGGCCGGAAACTCCGACTTCGACGATCCTTCCGACACGGCCGCGCTGCCGAGCCAACCGGGGCCGGGTGGCACGATGCCGGCGGCGGACCTCGAGCGCGGCTGGCTGGTGGTGGCCGCGCTGGACGGCGACGACCCAACCCGGCTCGCCGAGTATTCCAACGCCTGCGGCATCGCGATGCACTATTGCCTCGTCGCCCCGGGCACGGTCGTCGTGACCGGGACCGACAACGCCCCGAACGCCCCGGACTACTGGCGCTGGAGCGGGACGTCCTTTGCCGCGCCGATCGTGTCGGGCGCCGCCGCGCTGGTGTGGGAGGCATTCCCGTACTTCGACAACGACCTCGTGCGGCAGACGCTGCTGGGGACCGCGACCGATCTCGGCGACGCCGGCGTCGACCGGGTGTTCGGATACGGCGCGCTGGACATCGCCGCCGCGATCCGGGGACCGGCGCGGTTCGACTGGGGAGACGTCCGCGTCGCCTTCGACGGCATCACTTCGGTCTGGAGCAACGACATCTCCGGCACGGGCGCGCTGATCAAGGAGGGCACCGGCACGCTCGTCATCGATGCCAACACCACGAACGATGGCGGCATCGTGGTGCGTGGCGGCACCCTGCGCGCCGAACGCTCGGTGTTCGGCGACGTCCTCGTCGAGGAGGCCGGAACCTATGCGATCGGGACGCACGTGCTGGGCGTCAACGTGCAGGGCAACGTGGCCAACGCAGGCCGGATCGAGGTGATCGGCCACGGATCGAACCGTGCGGTGTCGTCGCTTGTCGGGGACTACCTGCACCGGCAGGGCGCGACGCTGGCGTTCGATCTGGGGCAGGGACTCGCCGTGACGGGAACGGCCACCATCGAGGGCGGCGACCTGCACGTGATGGGGGTGAAACCCACGTACACCGTCGCGAGCAGGGAAGTGCTGATCGAGGCCCAGGAGGGCCTCACCGGCACCTTCGACCAGCTGACGTGGGCGTCGTCGCTGTTCCTGGAGGGCAGTCTGGGCTACGACTCGAACCTGGTCTGGCTGGACATCACCCGCCTGGACGTCGCGGCGACCGCGAAATCGCTGGCGGGCATCACCGCGTCCGGCCTGTCCGCGGCGCATCGCGTCGAGCGGACGTTCGACGGCATCGACCGCGCACTGTCGGAGGGGCGCGCCAGCGTCGCGGACGAGTTCGTCCGCATCGCCGGCGAGTTCCAGGGCATCGGCGACGAAGCGATGGCGAGAGCGGCGCTCGACAGCCTGTCCGGCGAATCGCACGCGCTTGCCGCCACGCTGACCTTCGACGCCATCGACATGGGGCGCCGTGCGCTGTCGTCGCGGTTCGGCCGCTTCGAAGGGCGCGACGAACGCATCGGCGTCTGGAAGCAGGCGCTCGGCCACGGTGGGAGCAGCGGATTCGCCGGCGGTGGCTACCGGCCCGACGGCTGGCTGCTCGGCCGCGACCAGCCTCTGGGCACGCAGTCCGTGGCGGGCTTCGCGTTCGGCGAAACCCGCACCGACGATCGCGTCGGCGACAACCGCGACCGCAGCCGCGACCGACAGGCGCACGGCATGGCCTATGCCGGCCGCCTGTCCGGCGCCGCCTACGTGCTCGGGCAGTTCGGCTTCGGCCGGTTCGATCGCATCATCGAGCGCAACGTGTTCGCGGGCGATGCCGCGCGCCAGGGCGTCTTCAGCCTGTACTCGGGCGACTACTCCAGCCTCGGCGTCGAAGTCGGCAGCCGGCGGCGGCTTGGCGGCCTGCACCTGACGCCCTACGCGGGCGCGGAGCACACCCGCCTGCGCCAGGACGGATTCGTGGAATGGGGCGGCGACGGGTTCGGGCTGCAGGCGCGCGCCGCCTCGATGCAACGGACGCAGGCCATTGCCGGACTGCGCGTCGAACGCGACTGGCGCGGCGCGACGTTCCGTGCCTATGGCGAGTGGCAACAGACGCTGTCGGCCGGCGGCTTCGCCGTGGACGCCAGTTTCACCGGCATCGACATCTGGTCGCCGCTGCCGGTGGCGGATGCGGCGAAGTCGGGTGGCCTGTTCGGCATCGGCGTCGATGTCTCGCCGGCGCGGAACACCCGGCTGTCGTTTGGCTTCGACCAGCGCTTCGGCCCGCGCGGCGACGAAAGCATGGCTTCGATGCGGTACGTACTCGGCTTCTGATTACTCCCGTTTGGGAGTGTTCGCTCCGGGCCGGTAGCGCCATGCTGCCGGCGCCATGGCTGGCCATCGCCGCGCTCCGGCGCGGATGTCGGTGGCCGTCACCGACAAGGAGGATCCCGATGAAGTTCGTATTGCGGCCGCTCCGCGTGCTCGCCCTGTCCCTGGCACTCTGGCTGCCCCTGTCGACGGCATGCGCGGGCGAGGGCGAAGTCCTGCCGCAGGACACGCGCCTGGAGACCGCCGCCGGCGCTGCATTCACGGCACCACAGGGCTGGCGGTCCGTCACCCGCGACGACGTGTTGTTCCTGACGCCTCCCGAGGATGGGTCGAGCATCGTGTTCGCGGACGTCGATGCGGTGGACGGCGACGCCGCGGTCGCGGAAGCATGGCGGCGTTCGGGCCTGCCGATGGCGTGGCCGATCAAGGCCGCGTCCGACCAGGCCGCGACCGACGGTTGGGAAAAGGTGCGCGTGGTCCACTACGAAGTGCCGGAGAACGCGAAGCGCTACGTCAGCGGTTCGGCGCGGCTGGCCGGGGGGCGCTGGACAGTGGCGCTGATCGAATTCTCGATCGCGGACCTGGACCGCCGCCGCGGCCAGGTGGGCCTGGTCTTCAGCAGCCTGATGCCGAAGGGGCGCGAACGCGAATCCTTCGCCGGCTGGACCGCGCACAAGCTCGACGAGGCACGACTCGCGCAACTGGTGGCGTTCGTCGAGCACGCGCAGCGCGAACTGCAGATTCCCGGCATCGGGCTGGGCGTCGTGCAGGACGGCAAGGTCGTGCTGGCCAGGGGCCTGGGCGTGCGCGACCTGGAGAGCCGTGCACCGGTCGACGCCGACACGCTGTTCATGGTCGCGTCCAACACCAAGGCGATGACCACACTGCTGCTGGCGCGGCTGGTCGACCAGGGCAGGGTGCGCTGGGATACGCCGGTGGTGGAGGTGTTCCCGTCGTTCCGCCTCGGCGACGAAGCGACCACACGCAAGGTCCAGATCCAGCACCTGGTCTGTGCCTGCACCGGCCTGCCGCGACAGGACGCGGAATGGCTGACCGAGTTCGCCGCGGCGACGCCAGAAACCGTCGTGGCCGGCCTTGCGGGCATGCAGCCGACCACCGAGTTCGGCGCGCTGTACCAGTATTCCAATCCGCTGGCCGCGGCCGGCGGCTTCATCGGCGCGCGCGTGCTGCATCCTGACCTGCCGCTGGGCGAGGCCTACGACCTCGCGATGCACGAGGAAGTGTTCGGCCCGATCGGCATGCGACGCACTACCTTCGACTTCGCCGCGGCGATGCGCGGTAACCACGCCCTGGGCTACGGCATCGGCGTGGATGGCCGCGCGGTGCCGGCGCTGATGGACGTCAATCCCTCGATCGTGCCG
>JAFAEU010000467.1 GCA_023423855.1 Pseudomonadota bacterium
GGATGACAGAATTCATTTTGTTGGACGCTCCTGCGCCATCGCTTGCCGCATGACCTTTGCCGGCAGACGCCGGAGGCACCGGACCGCTTCTTCGGAGGACAGACATGCAGCGTAGAAACTTCCTGAAAGCCTCGGCCGCCCTCGGCGCGGCCGCGGCGGCACCGTGGATCTCCGCGCTCGGGCGTCCGCGCGAGCGCCTGCGCGTGGGCGTGATCGGCACCGGCATGCGTGGCCAGGTGCTGCTGTCGGAGCTGCTCAAGCAGGACGGCGTGGACGTGGCCGCGGTCTGCGACATCGAGCGCTTCATGCTCGACCACGCGCTGCAGGCGCTGGCCGAGGCCGGCCGCCCGGCGCCGAGCGTGTTCACCGGCAGCGAAGAGGCCTGGCGCGACATGCTGGCCGACGCGCGCCTGGACGCGGTGCTGATCGCCACGCCCTGGGAGCTGCACGCGCCGCAGGCGATCGCGGCGATGGAGGCGAAGGTCGCGGTCGGCTGCGAGGTGGTCGCCGGCATCAGCCTGCAGGACCACTGGGACGTGCTGCGCGCGCAGCAGCGCACTGGCACGCCCTACATGCTGCTGGAGAACGTCTGCTACCGGCGCGACGTACTGGCCGTGCTCAACATGGTGCGGCAGGGCCTGTTCGGCGAGCTGGTGCACGTGCAGGGCGGCTACGAGCACGACCTGCGCGCGGTGAAGTTCAACTCCGGCGAGCCGGGCAAGCCGTACGGCGGCGGCGTCGAGTTCGGCGACAAGGGCTGGTCGGAAGCGAAGTGGCGCACGCCGCATTCGGTGCGCCGCAACGGCGAGCTGTATCCCAGTCACGGCATCGGTCCCTGCGCACAGTGGCTGGACATCCATCGCGGCAACCGCTTCACGCGCCTGACCAGCCATGCGAGCAAGGCGCGCGGATTGCACGACTACGTCGTGAAGCAGGGCGGTGCAGGGCATCCGAACGCGAAGGTCGGGTTCGCGCTCGGTGACATCGTCACCACCCAGATCAGCTGCGAGAACGGCGAGACCGTGCTGCTGACCCACGACACCTCGCTGCCGCGGCCGTACTCGCTCGGCTTCCGCGTGCAGGGCACCGGCGGCATCTGGATGGATCTGAACGAGTCGATCTACCTGGAGGGCAGGAGCCCCGAAGCGCACCGCTGGGAGCCGGCGCAGGCGTGGCTGGACCGGTACGAGCATCCGCTGTGGAAGACGCACGGCGAACGCGCGGCCGGCGGCGGCCACGGCGGCATGGACTACTTCGTTGTCCGCGCCTTCGTCGAAGCGCTCAAGGCCGGCGCGCCGATGCCGATCGACGTGTTCGATGCCGTGGCCTGGAGCGCGATCACGCCGCTGTCGGAGCAGTCGATCGCCGAGGGCAACCGGACGCTGGCGTTCCCGGATTTCACCGAGGGCGGCTGGAAGGGGCGGGAGCGGATCTTCGCGCTGGACGATCGCTACTGAGGCGGGCGGTTCCACGGGCGTTCCGGCCGGCCCCGACCAGCCCTCCCCGTCATTCCCGCGAAAGCGGGAATCCATTTTTGCCTTCCCCGTAGACGGCAGGGCGCCAGTCCTAGGTCACAATGAATTCCCGCTCTCGCGGGAATGACGGCTGTGGGGATCTCCGGGGGCAGCCCCGGCTCGTCACATCCCGCACACCCCGCGCGTCGAGGGGGTGACATCCGTCAATTGCCGGCGCCGGGGCGTCCGGGCACGATGGCGGACATCCACGGAGGCGATGCCATGTTCGACAAATTCTCGCGCAGTTGGGACCTGGTCAAGGCCAGCGCTTCGGTGCTGCGCTCGGACAAGGAGCTGATGCTGTTCCCGGTGATCTCCGGCATCGCGACCCTGTTGGTGCTGGCGACCTTCCTGCTGCCGATGTTCGCGCTGCGGATCTTCGCCGACGGCATCGGAATCGGCGGTGCGGTGTTCGGCTTCCTGTTCTACTTCGTGCAGTACAGCGTGATGATCTTCTTCAACTGCGCCCTGGTCGGCGCGGCGATGATCCGCCTCGACGGCGGCGACCCGACCCTGGCCGATGGCTTCAATGCGGCGAAGGCGCGGATCCCGTCGATCCTCGGCTACGCCGCGATCGCCGCGACCGTGGGCGTGCTGCTGCAGGGCATGAAGAGCAAGGACAACTTCCTCGTGCGCCTGATGGGCAGCGCGCTGGGCGCGGCGTGGACGCTGGCAACTTTCCTCGTGGTGCCGGTGCTGGTGTCGCGCAACATCGGTCCGATCGACGCGCTCAAGGAAAGCGTGTCGCTGCTCAAGCGCACCTGGGGCGAGAACGCGGTCGGGCAGGTCGGCATCGGCGCGGCGTTCGGGCTGCTCACCTTCGGCGTGGTGCTGGTGGGTGCGCTGTTCACGGTACTGGCGGCGCAGGCCTCGTTCGCGCTGGCGATCGTCGTGGGCGCGCTGTTCCTGCTCGCGGTGCTGCTGGTCGGCATCTACCAGGCCGCGCTGAGCGGCATCTACTCGGCGGCGCTGTACCGCTACGCGGTCTCGCACGAGACGCCGGCGGCGTTCCGCGGCGCGGACCTGGAGCATGCGTTCCTGCCGAAGTCCTGATTCCCGAAAACGGGTTCGAAACCGGGGTCAGAGTCGTCTCTGACCCCGGTTTTCTTCCACCTGTCATTTCGACCGAAGGGAGAAATCTCCAGCCTCGGCCGCCCAGAGGTCCTCGCGCTCGACGGGGCAGCAGATTTCTCCCTTCGGTCGAAATGAAAGTACGGGGGCCTGTCGACATGACAGCAGGGACTACAGCGGCGTCCGCCCGCCGTCGACGGCGATCACCGATCCGGTCGTGTACGTCGCGTCCTGCAGCAGCCACAGCGCCGTGGCCGCGATCTCGTCGACGCTGCCGGTGCGCGCCAGCGCCGTGTGCGCGAGGATCCTCTCCTGCAGCGCGGGATCGGCGTCGTCCTCCGGCCACAGGATCGCCCCTGGCGCGATCGCGTTGACCCGCACCTCCGGCGCCAGCGCCACCGCGAGCGCGCGCGTCATCGCCTCCAGCGCGCCCTTGCCGGTCGCGTAGGCCGACAGGTCGGCGCGAGGCTGCCGGGCGTAGACGTCGCCGATGTTGAGGATTGCGCCACGCGCGGCCTTCAGGTGCGGTGCCGCCGCCTGCGACAGGAAGAACGGCGCGCGCAGGTTCACCGCGAACAGTTCGTCCCACTGCGCGGGCGTCACCGTGCCGAACGGCGTCGGGAAGAACGCGGCGGCATTGTTGACCAGCGCGTCCAGCCGCCCGA
>JAFAEU010000005.1 GCA_023423855.1 Pseudomonadota bacterium
TTCATCGCGACTGACGTCGCTCCCACGAATTCTGGCGCACCGGGTGGGAGCCCTTCACGTAGATCGAAGCTTCGCGCGCGGACAGCTGGCGAGTCTGTGTCCGCATGAAACACAACGCCCGGCACAGGGCCGGGCGCTGGATGCGGCGGAGAAAGCGATAGACCTCAGGCCGACAGCGTCGCCAGTGCGTCGTTGAAGGTCTTGCTGGGACGCATCGCGGCGGCGGTCTTGGCGATGTCGGGGTAGTAGTAGCCCCCGATGTCGAGCGCCTTGCCCTGCGCGCCGTTCAACTCGCCGAGAATCGTGGCTTCGTTGTCGGCCAGCGCCTTCGCCAGCGGCGCGAACTTCGCCTTCAGTTAGGCATTCTCTTCCTGCGTGGCCAGCGCCTGCGCCCAGTACAGGGCCAGGTAGAAGTGGCTGCCGCGGTTGTCGAGCTCACCGACCTTGCGCGCGGGCGAGCGGTTCTCGTCGAGGATCCGGCCGTTGGCCTCGTCCAGCGCCTTCGCCAGCACCGGCGCGGCGGAGTTCAGCCAGCGGTGGCTGATGTGCTCCAGCGACGCGGCCAGCGCCAGGAACTCGCCCAGCGAATCCCAGCGCAGGTAGTTCTCCTCCACGAACTGCTGCACGTGCTTGGGCGCCGAGCCGCCGGCGCCGGTCTCGAACAGGCCGCCGCCGGCCATCAGCGGCACGATCGACAGCATCTTGGCGCTGGTGCCCAGCTCCATGATCGGGAACAGGTCGGTCAGGTAGTCGCGCAGCACGTTGCCGGTGACCGAGATGGTGTCCTGGCCCTTGCGGATGCGTTCGAGCGAGAGCTTCATCGCCTCCACCGGCGGCAGGATGCGGATGTCGAGTGCGTCGAGCGTGTGCTCCTTGAGGTACTGCTCGACCTTGGCGATCACCTGTGCGTCGTGCGCGCGGTTCCTGTCGAGCCAGAACACCGCCGGCGTCTGGCTGATCGCCGCGCGATCGACCGCGAGGTTCACCCAGTCGCGGATCGGCGCGTCCTTGGTCTGGCAGGCGCGCCAGATGTCGCCGGCCTCGACCGCATGCTCGAACACCGTCTCGCCGGCGCCGTTGGTGACGCGGATGACGCCGTCGCCCGGCGCCTGGAAGGTCTTGTCGTGGCTGCCGTATTCCTCGGCCTTCTGCGCCATCAGGCCGACGTTGGGCACGCTGCCCATGGTCGCCGGGTCGAAGGCGCCGTGGGCCCTGCAGTCCTCGATCACCGCCTGGTAGATCGTCGCATAGCAGCGGTCGGGGATCACCGCCTTGGCGTCCTGCAGCTTGCCGTCGGCGTTCCACATGCCGCCGGAGTCGCGGATCATCGCCGGCATCGAGGCGTCGACGATCACGTCGCTGGGCACGTGCAGGTTGGTGATGCCCTTGTCGGAGTTGACCATCGCCAGCGCGGGGCGTTGCTCGTACAGTTCGGCGATGTCCTGGTGGATCGCGTCCTGCACGTCTTGCGGCAGCGACTGGATGCGCGCGTAGAGGTCGCCGATGCCGTTGTTGGGGTTGAAACCGGCCTCGGCCAGCGCCGCGGCGTGCTTGTCCAGCACCGGC
Source organism: Pseudomonadota bacterium (assembly GCA_023423855.1). Classification (GTDB taxonomy): domain Bacteria; phylum Pseudomonadota; class Gammaproteobacteria; order Xanthomonadales; family Xanthomonadaceae; genus Luteimonas. The sequence goes on from JAFAEU010000005.1 coordinate 1,567, forward strand.
CGGTAGAACTCGCCCACCACGACGCCGAACATGATCGGGTCGGAGACCTTCATCATCGTCGCCTTGAGGTGCAGCGAGAACAGCACGCCGCGTGCCTTGGCGTCTTCGATCTCCCGCACCACGAACGCGGCCAGCGCCCTGCGCGACAGGCGCGCGGCGTCGACGATCTCGCCGGCCTGCACCTTCAGCGATTCCTTGAGCACCTGGCGGCTGCCGTCGGCGCCGTGGAAACTGATCTTCAGCGTGTCCGCCGCCGGCATCGTCGCCGACAGTTCACTGCCGTAGAAATCGCCCTCGTCCATGTGCGCGACATGCGACTTCGAATCCGCGCTCCACTTGCCCATGCGGTGCGGATGCTTGCGCGCGTAGTCCTTCACCGGCTTCGGCGCGCGGCGGTCGGAGTTGCCCTCGCGCAGCACCGGGTTGACCGCGCTGCCCATGGCCCTGCCGTAGCGCGCGCGGATGTCCTGTTCGTCCGCGTCCTTCGGCTCGTCCGGATAGTCGGGCAGCGGGTAGCCCTGCGCCTGCAGCTCCTTCACCGCGGCCTTGAGCTGGGGCACCGAGGCGCTGATGTTGGGCAGCTTGATGATGTTGGCGTCCGGGGTCTTGGCCAGCTCGCCCAGCTCGGCGAGGTCGTCGCCGAGCTTCTGCGCGTCCGACAGCCGTTCGGGGAACTGCGCCAGGATCCGGCCCGACAGCGAGATGTCGCGCGTCTCCACCGCGATGCCGGCGGCGCCGGCGAACGCCTGCACGATCGGCAGCAGCGAGGCGGTGGCGAGGAACGGGGCTTCGTCGGTGAGGGTGTAGAGGATCTTCGGCGTATCGGACATGCGGGGACCTGTGGACGGAAGGGGGACGCGATGCCGGCGCGGTGCGGGGGCATCGGCAAACGGGGAACGCCCATTGTCGCGGTTTGCGCGGACGCGGGCAAAGCGCGGTGCGTCGCGGGCCGCCGGGATGCCGGCGTGGCGCCACCGGGAAGAGGCCCTGTCATTTCGGAAGAGGCCCTGTCATTTCGACCGCAGGGAGAAATCTTCCTTTCCCCGTGGTGGAGACGGGATTTCTCCCTGCGGTCGAAATGACAGGGCTTTTTTCCGGGGTATTCCCGGTTGGGAGAAGAACCAGAAAAAAGGGCGCGGCCAAAGCCGCGCCCTCGTTCCTTTCCCACTTGCGGGGAAGTTACTTCACCTCGAACTCGCTGGTATTGACCACGCTGCCATCCAGCGACACCTCGACCTTGTACTTGCCGGTCGGCCAGCCGTCGGGCTTGGCGATGTGGAAGTCGGTGACCGCCGGGCCCGCGGGGACGTCCTTGGTCTCTTCGGCCACCGTCTGGCTGCTGTCGACGTGGGTCCACTTCGCGGTCAGGCTGCCGGGGCTCGCGCCGTCGGTCGCGACCGAGGCATGGATGGTGTCGCCGGCGGCGAACGCGGTCAGCGGCGTGGCGATGATGTTGTTGGCGTCGATGGCGTTGCCCAGCGTCACCGAGCTCACGGTCGCCGGGGCGGCGGCCGGCGGCGGCAGCGGTGCCGGTTCGACCGCGGCCGGCGGTGGTACGGGCGCCGGTTCTTCCTTCTTCTTGCAGCCGATCAGGGCCACGCTGCCGATGGCGGCGACCAGCAGAGCCTGTGACAAACGAGTGCGATTCATGCGAGTTTCCTCAATGGAGATGGATTTGGAATGCGTCGGCGCGGATCAGGCCGCGGCCGGATCGTCGGGCGTGCCGTCGCCGTCGGTGTCGATCGCCGGCAGCGTGATCACCTGGCCGGGGAAGATCCGGTCCGGGTTCTCGATCTCGGCGCTGTTGGCCTCATGGATCTGCCTCCAGTACTTGGCCTTGCCGTAGAAGCGCTTGGCGATCTCCGACAGGGTGTCGCCCTTCTCGATGGTGTAGGTGCGCGCGCCGGTGCTGCCCGCGCCGCCGCCGGCCACGGTGTCCGCGCCGCTGACCACGTTGGAGAAGTCGGGCTTGCCGCCGGCCAGTCCGCCGCCGCCGCCGCCCGTGGACTGGGTGTTGGCGCCGCTCTGGACGTTGGAGAAATCGGGTTTCTTGTCGTTGCTCATGTTGGGGCGCTCCTCCCCGGGAATGATGCGTGCGGGAGCGAAAGTGACATGGAGCATGTTAAGAAATCATCGCGGCCGCGTGCGGGTGGCGTCGGCGGTTCAGCTCACTGGCGCAGGTCGCGGCGCGCCGGCGGCGCGGGCAGGCCGGGGGTGGCGCGCCAGGGATTGATGTCGAGGCCGCCGCGGCGGGTGTAGCGCGCTTCCACCGACAGCGCCTGCGGCCGGCAGCGCGCGAGCAGGTCGACGAAGAGGTGTTCGACGCACTGCTCATGGAAACCGGCGTGGTCGCGGAACGAGACGATGTAGCGCAGCAGGCCGGCGCGGTCGATGCGCGGGCCGCGGTAGGCGATGCGCACGCCGGCCCAGTCGGGCTGGCCGGTGACCGGGCAGTTCGACTTCAGCAGGTCGCTGCGCAGGGTTTCCTCGACGAGGTCGCCGGGATCGGCGTGGAGCAGGCCGGCGTCGGGCGGGCCGTAGCCGTCGATCTGCACGTCCAGCGCGTCGATGCATGGCACGTCGTCGTCCCCGGCGAAGGGCGGCAGTCCGAACGCGACGGCCACCTCGGCGCCGGCCGCCTGCGACAGGTCGGCGGCGATGCGCGCGCGCACCGCCTGCGCTTCGTCGAAGCGTTCGGCGTTGAGCGAGTTGAGGTAGAGCTTGAGCGACTTCGATTCGACCAGGTTCGGCGAGTCGGCGGGCACCGTGACCGTCGCGGTGGCGACCACGGGCTTGCCGCGCGCGTCCAGCCACGAGAGCTCGTAGGCGTGCCAGCGGTCGTGGCCGATAAACCGGAGCGCGGCGCCAAGGCCGAGCTCGCTGCGCCCTGCCGTGCGCGGGATCGGGAACAGCAGCGCCGGGTCGTAGTGCCGCGGGTAGGCGACTTCGCGGCCGAGCTGGGAGTCTTCGGGGCGGGACATGGCGCGATTGTAAGTCCGCGTGGCGCAACCCCGTCGTCGCCGGAGGCCGGGAGAAGCAACGGGAATCCCCGAGCCATCGCCCTGCTCCGTGCCCGTCAGGCCGGCCTGGCGTCACGAAAAATCGTAGGTCCCGAGCAGTGCGTCTTCCGATTCGAGGAAGCTGAGCATCATCGCCTCCATGTCGGCGACGGATGCAGGTGGCGTGCGGACCACCGAATCGATCCGCTTGCCGCGGTCGACGTACGAGGCCGACAGGCCGTGCTCCGGGTCGAGGCTGCCGCCGACTTCCAGCCAGACGCCGGGACGCACGACGGCGAAGATCTGGCTGAACTCGTTGTCCCAATCGACGCTGCGGATCGCGGCCAGCACGCTGGAGCGGTCAACGGTCCCGGAGAAGAATTCGTGCTCTGCCCCCATGCCGTGGAGCAGGTGCACGCCGGAGCGGGTTTCCATGGGGTCCTGGGGTCCGGCCTCCCCAAGATCGGCCTTCGGCATCAGGGGGCCGAGTGCGGCACGCAGGAAGCGTTCGAAAAGCCCGGGCATGCGCGACCCCTATTGCTGCGTCTGGTCCAGGTAATCCAGCGCCAGCTGCAGCATCGCGCGGAGCCCGACGTCCAGCGCGCCTTCGTCGAGGTAGAACTCCGGCGAGTGGTTGCTCGCGGCGGTCGCCGGGTCCTTGCCCTTGGGCGTGGCGCCGACGAAGAAATACAGGCCCGGCACCTCGCGCGCGAAGAACGAGAAGTCCTCGGCGCCGGTGATCAGGCCGGGATCGACCACGTTGCCGGCGCCGACCGCCTTGTCCAGGCTCGGTTTCATCCGCGCGAACAGCGCGGGGTCGTTGGCGGTGACCGGGTAGTTGTGGTCGAGCGGGATGCGCGCGTCGACCTTCGCGCCGTGCGCAGCGGCCGTGTGTTCGGCGATGTTGCGCAGGTCGACGAAGATCGCCTCGCGCATGCCGGTGTCGAAGGTGCGGATGGTGCCGATCAGTTCGACAGAATCGGGAATGATGTTGTGGCGGATGCCGCCCTTGACCGCGCCGAAGGTGACCACGGCCGGCAGCTTGGTGATGTCGGTGCGGCGGCTGACGATGGTCTGCGCGGTGGACACCAGGTCGGCCGCGGCGACGATCGGATCGACGCCGTTCCACGGCCGCGAGCCGTGCGTCTGCCGGCCCTTGACCGTGATCTCGAAGGTATCGGACGCCGCCATCAGCGGCCCGGGCCGTACCGCGACCTGGCCGACGTTGAGGCTCGAGCCGACGTGCAGTCCGAACACGGCGTCGGGGCGGAAGTCCTTGAACACGCCCTGCGCGAGCATTTCCTCGGCGCCGCCCGCCTCGCCTTCCGGCGCGCCTTCCTCGGCGGGCTGGAAGAGGAAGAGCACTTCGCCGGCCAGTTCCTCGCGCATCGCCACCAGCGCCTCGGCCACGCCCATCAGGATCGCCACGTGCGCGTCGTGGCCGCAGGCGTGCATCACGCCGACGGTCTCGCCGCGGAAGGTGGCGGTGGCCTTCGAGGCGAACGGCAGGTCGACGCGCTCGGTCACCGGCAGCGCGTCCATGTCGGCGCGCAGCGCAATGCGCGGGCCGGGCCTGCCGCCCTTGAGCACGGCGGTCACGCCGGTGGTGGCGATGCCGGTCCTGGGCTCCAGCCCGAGCGCGCGCAGGTGGTCGGCGACGAGCGCGGCGGTGCGCGTCTCGCGGTTGCCCAGCTCCGGGTGCTGGTGGATGTCGCGGCGCCATTCCACCACCCTGCCCTGCAGGCGCTGCGCGGCCTCGGCGACTTCGGTGCGCTGCGCGTCCTGCGCGAATGCGGGCAGGGCGAGCAGCAGGCAGCAGGCCAGCGGAAGCGGACGGATCATGGCGGTCTCCCCGGAACGTGAGGGCTGATCATAGTCGCCTGTGCGCAGGGCTGCCGCCGACGCCGGGGAATCGATGCCCTGCGCCTCTGCACGAGCGCCTTCAGGAGCGAGGCTCCTTCTTCACCAACCACCGACCACCAATCAAAAGCGTCGCGCTTGAAGGGAGCCGCCAGGAAACCCCAGACCTGTCATTTCGAGCGTAGCGAGAGGCGCGTTACAACGGCGAATCCGGTCAATCCAGGCGCTTGAAAAGCAGGATTTCTCACTTCGTTCGAAATGACAGATTCTGGAAGTTCCCGGAAGGCGTTCTACGGAAACGCCTCTGCACCGGCGAGGAAGTCGAGGGTCGCCTGCAGCAGCGCGCGCAGGCCGAGGTCGAGCGCGGACTCGTCCGGTGCGTACAGCGGCGAGTGGTTCATCGGCGCATCCGCGAGGTCCGCGCCCCTGGGCGTGGTGCCGACGAAGAAGTAGAAGCCCGGCACCACGTTCGCGAACTGCGAGAAGTCCTCGGCGATGGTGTAGCGCGGCACCTCGACCACGTTGCCGGCGCCGGCCGCCTTTTCCAGCGATGGGCGCAGGCGCTGCGTCAGCGCGGGGTCGTTGCTGGTGGCCGGCGCGTTGCCGGCGATCTCCAGCGTCGCGTCCGCGCCGCTGGCCGCGGCGAAATGCTTGGCGGTGCTGCGGAAGCGGCGGATCACGTCCTCGCGCACGTCCGGATCGAAGGTGCGCAGGGTGCCGACCATGGTCGCTTCGTCGGGGATGATGTTGAAGCGCGTGCCCGACTGGATCTGGCCGGCGGTCAGCACCACCGGGTGCGCGGTGATGTCGACCTGGCGGGCGATGATCGACTGCGCGCCGAGCAGCACCTGCGCGGCGACGGTGATCGGGTCCACGCCCGCCCAGGGCTGCGAACCGTGGGTCTGCCTGCCGGTGATTTTCAGCGTCCACTCGTCGGCGCTGGCCATGAACGGGCCGCTGCGCACGCCGAGCTGGCCGGCGTGCAGCCGCGACCAGACGTGCAGGCCGAGCACCGCGTCGGGCTTGAAGTCGTCGAACAGGCCCTCGTCGAGCATGCGCTTCGCGCCGGCCACCTCGCCCGCCACCGGCGGGCCTTCCTCGGCCGGCTGGAACACGAACATCACCTCGCCCGGCAGCGCGTCGCGCATGCCGGCGAGCGCTTCGGCCACACCCATCAGGATCGCCACGTGCAGGTCGTGGCCGCAGGCGTGCATCACGCCCACGGGTTGGCCGCGGTACTCGCTCTTCACGGTGGAGGCGAAGGGCAGGCCGGTCTGTTCGGTGACCGGCAGCGCGTCCATGTCCGCGCGCAGCGCAATGCGCGGGCCAGGCTTGCCGCCCTTGAGCACGGCGGCGACGCCGGTGGCACCGATGCCGGTGCGCGGCGTCATGCCCAGGGTGCGCAGGTGGTCGGCGACGACCTGCGCGGTGCGGGTCTCTTGGTTGCCGAGTTCGGGGTGCGCGTGCAGGTCGCGACGCCAGTCCACCACCTTCGTCTGCAGCGCGCGGGCGCTGGCGTCGACGGGGTCGGCCGATTGCGCGGATGCGGCGGCGGGCAGCAGGAACAGCGCGAGCAGCGCGACGGTGGATCGGATCATGCGGGGAAGCCTCGGCCGGGTTCGCTGCCATCGTAAGCCAGCCCGGGTCCCGGGTTGGAATGATGGAAGACATTTCTGCCGGACGCTCCGGGAGCCGGTTCACGATCCGCAATCGAACGTCATCCCGGCGAAAGCCGGGATCCATTTGGACTTTGCCTTTCCGCGACCGGGCGAACGGCAAAATGGATCCCGGCTTTCGCCGGGATGACGTTTCGGCGTTCGATGATGCTGGTTGCTACGGGAAGTTGATCGCCGAGCCACCACCGCCCGACGGCGGCGCCGAGGGACGATCGCTGCCGGCATCCGCCGCCGCGGGCGCCGGCTGCGCCACCGGTTCGCCGCGCCAGCGCCGGGTCGCGCGCTGGAAGAACAAGCTGTTGGGCACGCGCAGCACGCTGTCGCCGCCGGCGGGATGGGTTTCTTCCAGCGTCACGTAGATCAGGTTCATGTCGACCACGCGCCCGCGCAGCCCCGGCTTGTCGCCGCTTTCGACCAGCTCGATGTGGTCGAGCAGCCGGAACGGCCGCGTGATCAGGATCAGGAAGGCGCAGAAGAGGTTGGTCAGCACGCTCCAGGCGGCGAAGAACGCGATCGCGGCGACGGCGGCGAAGCCGGTGAACGCGGTCCACAGCACGCTGCCGGAGACGCCGAAGCGCTCCAGGATCATCAGCAGCGCGCCGAAACCGATCAGGAAGCCGGTGATGCGGCGCGCGCTGACCACGATCTCGACCGGCAGGTCGTAGCGCCGGTCGAGGCGCTTGATCAGCAGCCGCACCAGCCAGCGCAGCACGAGCGCGCCGGCGACGATCGCCAGCACCTGCAGCAGCAGGGTGATCTCGCCGAGCCAGGCGTGCAGCCAGGTGGGCAGGTAGGCTTTCATCGGGGGATCCGGCGGTGCGGCGCGTGGTGCGGAGGCGTCATTCTAGGGAAGCGATGGAATGAAGTCGTCGCTGTTGCCCGGGGGTCACCGGCAGCCACACTGCCATCGCGCTTGACCCGCCCGCGGCGCGGCGCTACCGTACGCCCGCCGAGTTTACATCGCTATATCAAGATAGAGCGATGGATTAAAAGGGAAGCCGGTGCGGACCGTTCGCGGTCCAATGCCGGCGCTGCCCCGCAGCGGTAGGTGGAAACGACCCCCGTCACACGCACTGGCACGGCCCTCGGGCCACGCCGGGAAGCGACGGACAGTAGGCGGATCGCGCGCGATCCACGTCCACGAGCCCGAAGACCTGCCCCGGCCGGCGCCGTGCCCACCTGCGTGGTGCCGTTCGACCTGGGGCCTCCGCGGGGAGGCGATCGGGATCCCGCGTGGCGCCTTGCGTCGCCGCGCGCGTCCCCTCGCCCACATCGCGCAGGTTCCGGTTCGCCCGAGGGGGCGAAGGTCGCCGGTGTGTGCGCGCCAACGCGGGAAGCCGCGGCGGTGGCCTGCGCCGTTCCTTCGTTCCTCATCCGCCACCGACGCAATGAGGACACGCAACATGACCACCGTGACGACCCTGGGGTTCCCGCGCATCGGCGCCAGGCGCGAGCTCAAGCGCGCACTGGAAGCCTTCTGGCGGGGCGAGACCGACGCCGACGCCCTGCAGCGCACCGCCCGCGGCCTGCGCGAGACCCACTGGACCCTGCAGCACGATGCCGGCGCCACCCAGGTACCGTGCAACGACTTCACGCTCTACGACCACGTGCTCGACGCCGCCTTCGGCTTCGACGCCATCCCCGAACGCTACCGCGCGCTGGCCGACGCCGATCCGCTGGCCGGCTACTTCGCGCTCGCGCGCGGCCACCAGAAGGACGGCGTCGACCTGCACGCGCTGGAGATGACCAAGTGGTTCGACACCAACTACCACTACCTCGTGCCCGAGCTGCACGCCGGCCAGCAGTTCCGCCTGCGCGGCGACAAGCCGCTCGCGCAGTTCCTCGAAGCGAAGGCGCTGGGCCTGGACGCGCGCCCGGTGCTGCTCGGCCCGGTGAGCTTCCTGCTGCTGGCCAAGACCACCGACGGCAGCGACCGCCTCGCCCTGCTCGACCGCCTGCTGCCGGCCTATGCCGAACTGCTGCAGCAATTGAAGGACGCGGGCGCGGACTGGGTGCAGCTCGACGAGCCCTGCCTGGTGCTCGATCTCGACGAGGCGGCGCGCGCGGCGTATCGCCATGCCTATGACGTGCTGTCGCAGTTCGTGCGCCCGAAGCTGTTGCTCGCCACCTACTTCGGTGCGCTGGCCGACAACCTGCCGCTGGCGGCCGCGCTGCCGGCCGATGGCCTGCACGTGGACCTGGTGCGCGCGCCCGAGCAGCTCGAAGCCGTGCTCGGCCTGTTGCCGGAAAGCCGCGTGCTGTCGCTGGGCCTGGTCGACGGCCGCAACATCTGGCGCAGCGATCTCGACAAGGCGCTCGAACTCGCGCGGCGCGCGCGCGGACGCCGCGGCGCGGACCGCATCTGGCTGGCGCCCTCGTGCTCGCTGCTGCACGTGCCGGTCGACCTCGACCACGAGAAGGCGCTGCCGGCCGACCTGCGCTCGTGGCTGTCGTTCGCGAAGCAGAAGCTCGGCGAGCTGCGCGCGCTGGCCGATGCGCTCGACGGCAAGACGGGCAGCGACGCCAGGCTCGCCGATGCGCGCGACCGCATCGCCTCGCGCAAGGCTTCCGCGCGCGTGCATCGTCCCGAGGTGGCCGCGCGCGTCGCCGGGCTGGTGCCGGGCGCATCCGGCCGCCACGCGCCCTACCCGGACCGCGAGGCCGCGCAGGCGCGGCGCTTCGCGCTGCCGGCGTTCCCGACCACCACCATCGGCTCGTTCCCGCAGACGCAACAAGTGCGCGAGGCCCGCGCGCGCAACC
>JAFAEU010000359.1 GCA_023423855.1 Pseudomonadota bacterium
GGGCACGCTGGAGATCGTCCATCGCATGGACCTGATCCTGCGCGAGGTGTCGGGCATGGACCAGTTCGTGTTCCAGGCCGGTGGCGGGGCCGAAGCGGCCTTTACCAGTTGCGCGGTCATCCGCGCCTACCATGCCTCGCGCGGCGAGTTGGAACAGCGCAACGAGATCATCACCACGATCAACACCCACCCGTGCAATCCGTCGACCGCCGCCGCCGCCGGGTTCAAGGTGATCACCCTGATGCTCGACGAGACCGGCTATCCGTCGCTCGACGCGCTGAAGGCCGCGGTGTCCGATCGCACCGCTGCGATCATGGTCAACAATCCCGACGACATGGGCGTCTACAACCCCGAGATCAAGGAATGGATCCGCATCGTCCACGAGGCGGGCGGCCTCGCCTTCTACGACGCCGCCAACCTCAACGGCACCATGTCCAAGATCCGGGCGCGCGACCTCGGGTTCGACGCCTGCATGTTCATGCTGCACAAGACGTTCGGCGCGCCCAAGAGCGGCGTCGGCGGTCCGGCGACCGGCGCCTATGGCTGCTCGGCGGCGCTGGCGCCGTTCCTCCCCGCGCCGCTGGTGACGCGGGAGGGCGATCGTTACCGCCTCGACCACGATCGGCCGCAGAGCGTCGGCAAGATCCGGGAATTCCTGGGCAATGTCCAGGTGATCCTGAAGGCCTATGCCTGGGCGCGCGCGATGGGCGCCGAAGGAATTGCGCAGGCAGCCGACATCTCTGTGCTGGGCAACAACTACATGGAGAAGGGGCTGCTCGCGATCCGCGGCGTCACACGCTCGCATCCCGATGCAAAGCTGCCGCGGCTCGAGATGACGCGCTACTCGCTCGAGACGATGAAGGAGGAAACCGGGGTCAACGTCCATGACGTCCAGAACCGGATGACCGATTTCGGCATCGATCCGTTGTGGGCCAGTCACGAACCGTGGCTGCTGCCCGAACCGTTTACCCCGGAGTCCGGCGAGATGTACGGCAAGGAGGCGCTCGATCGCTGGATCGCGGTGATTGCACGCGTCTCCGACGAAGCCTATTCGACCCCGGAAATCGTCAAGACCTCACCCCACAATCAGCCCACGCATCGGCTGAAGCCGGGCTACACCGACGATCCTTCCCGGCGGGCAATGACATGGCGCGCCTTCCAGAAGAAGCGGACGCAAGCGGCCTAGTGCGGATCCGGAGGGACGGATCGTCGCCCAGGCGGTGCGATGCGATTCCGCATCCACCGCCGCGGCACGCGCCTCCGCCGCGCTGGTCAAGGGTGCCCGCCTGACCGTCTGTCCCGGTAGCCCCTGCGGGATTGCCGATACGCACAAGGAACGGCTCAACCAGGTCCTGCCGCACTTCCCGAAGGAGTAATGCAGGGCCCCGCGGATTGCCGCTGCCCGGCGCGCCTGCCAACGGTCATCGCACTTTCCGGGCCGTCGCGAAGCGACGCCGGCTCTCTTGAGACAGGCTTCCGACTGCATCGGCACACGGATGTCATCGCAAGCCAGTTCTTCCCACCCACCGACAGACGAGACGCCTCATGCCTACCGCCACACCAACCCCGGCCAGGAGCCTGCTGACCCCGACCGACCACACCTTGATCCTGATCGACCACCAGTCGCAGATGGCCTTCGCGACCAAGTCGATCGCCGCCGAGGCGCTGCGCAACAACGTGGCGCTGGTCGCCAAGAGCGCGGCGGGCTTCAAGGTCTCCACCATCCTGACCACGGTCGCCGAGAAGAGCTTCTCCGGTCCGATCTTCGACGAAATCACCGAGGCCTTTCCCCGCGAGCCGAAGATCGACCGCACCTCGATGAACACCTGGGAGGACGCGCGCATCGCCGAGAAGGTCAACGCCGTCGGCAAGGGTCGCATCGTCTTCGCCGGCCTCTGGACTAGCGTCTGCATCGTCGGTCCGGTGCTGTCGGCGCTCGACCAGGGCTTCGAGGCCTACGTCATCACCGACGCCAGCGGCGACATCAGCGAAGAAGCGCACGAGCGCGCGGTGCAGCGCATGGTCCAGGCCGGCGCGCGGCCATTGACCAGCGTGCAGTACCTGCTGGAACTGCAGCGAGACTGGGCGCGCGCCAAGACCTACGCACTGACCACCGGCATCGCCCGGGCCAACGGTGGCGCCTACGGCCTCGGCATCGCCTATGCCAAGACGATGTTCGACGCCGGCGAAGGCGGCCATTGACCTCCTCGCCGAATCCCGCCCGACGTCGCAAGGACGCGGCGCCGGACGGTTCCTTCCACGCACCGGAGCAGACGGGTGACAAGCACAAGATCAAGGTACGGTGACACGCAAGATGCCGGGGCGTTGCTGTTGCGACTGACGGTCGGCGGCTTCCTGCTGCCACACGGCCTCGGCAAGCTGTTCGGCTGGTTCGACGGTCCGGGCCTTGCCGGTTTCGCGGCAGAACTGCAGGACTTCGGGCTGCTTTCGGCACCGCCGCTGCCGCTGTTGCTGGCGCTGGCGCAGACCCTCGCCGGGCTGTTCGTCGCCGTGGGGCTGTGGACCCGCGTGGCCGCGCTGGCCGCCGCCGCCTTCCTCGCGGTCACGGTCGCGCTCAACGCCGCCAACGGCTGGTTCTGGATGCACGGCGGCATCGAGTATCCGCTGCTCTGGACGATCGCAGCACTTGCCGTCGCCTTGCTTGGCGCCGGCCGCCATTCGGTGGACGCCGCCGCTTCCCGGCGCGGGGGAATGCCGCAATGACCGGATACGAACCTTCCCGTCGCCGCTTCTTCGGCTCGCTGGCGGCCAGCGCCGCGGTCGCCGGCCTGGGCGCATGCGGCCTGACCCAGCACGAGGAGTCCCGGATGGCGGACCTGATCCTGCGCAACGCGAAGGTGACCACGCTCGATCCGAAGCGCCCCTCCGCCACTGCGATCGCCGTCGCCGACGGTGTCGTCGTGGCCGTCGGCGACGATGCACGCGTGATGGAGAAGGCCGGCAGCGCGACCCGCGTCATCGACGCCGGCGGCCGTCGCCTGATCCCCGGCCTCAACGACAGCCACACCCACCTGATCCGCGGTGGCCTGAACTACAACCTGGAACTGCGCTGGGACGGCGTGCGCTCGCTGGCCGACGCGATGGCGATGCTCAAGGCGCAGGTCGCGCGCACCCCGGCGCCGCAGTGGGTGCGCGTGGTCGGCGGCTTCACCGAGCACCAGTTCGCCGAGAAGCGGCTGCCGACCCTCGACGAGATCAACGCCGCCGCACCGGACACGCCGGTGTTCATCATGCGCCTGTACGACCGTGCCCTGCTCAACCGCGCGGCGCTGCGTGCCGTCGGCTACGACCGTGACACGCCCGACCCGCCGGGCGGCGAGATCCAGCGCGACAAGGCCGGCAACCCGACCGGCCTGCTGCTGGCCAAGCCCAACGCGCTGATCCTGTACGCGACGCTGGCCGCCGGGCCGAAGCTGCCTGTCGAGTACCAGGTGAACTCCACCAAGCACTTCATGCGCGAGCTCAACCGCCTCGGCGTGACCTCGGTGATCGATGCAGGCGGCGGCTTCCAGAACTATCCGGAGGACTACGGGATCATCCAGGAACTGCACCGGAACGACGAACTGACCGTGCGCATCGCCTACAACCTGTTCACCCAGAACAGGGGCGGCGAGCTGGCCGACTTCGACCGCTGGACGAAGATGCTCTCGCCGCACGAAGGCGACGACATGCTGCGCCACAACGGCGCCGGCGAGATGCTGGTGTTCTCGGCCGCGGACTTCGAACTGTTCAACGAGCCGCGTCCCGAATTGCCGCCGGAACTGGAGCCGGAACTGGAGGACGTGGTGCGGCACCTGGTGCGCAACCGCTGGCCGTTCCGCATCCACGCTACCTACGACGAGAGCATCTCGCGCATCCTCGACGTGTACGAGAAGGTGAACCGCGAGATCCCGTTCGACGGCCTGCACTGGATCATCGACCACGCCGAAACCATCTCCGAACGCAGCATCGACCGGGTCGGGGCGCTGGGCGGCGGCGTCGCCGTGCAGCACCGGATGGTCTACCAAGGCGAGGCCTTCGTCGAACGCTACGGCGCGCAGGCGGCCGAGCACACGCCGCCGGTGCGGCGCATGCTGCAGGCAGGCGTGCCGGTCGGCGCCGGCACCGACGCCACCCGCGTGGCCAGCTACAACCCGTGGGTGGCGCTGTACTGGCTGAGCACCGGGCGCACCATCGGCGGCCTGCAGCTTTACGGCGAAGGCAACCGGCTCGAACGCGAAGAGGCCTTGCGGTTGTGGACGCACGGCAGCGCCTGGTTCTCCAGCGAGCAGGACGCCAAGGGCCGGCTTACGGTCGGGCAGTTCGCGGACTTCAGCCTGCTGTCGGCCGACTACTTCACGGTCGGGGACGACGCCATCAAGGACATCACCAGCGTGCTGACCGTGGTCGGCGGCAAGGTCGTGCACGGCGACGGCGAATTCGCGGCACTGGCGCCGCAGCTGCCGTCGCCGATGCCGGACTGGTCGCCAGTACGCCACTTCGGCGGCTACCAGGGCGCGACCCTTGCACAGGCATCGGCGGCCTTCGCCACAGCACACGGGCGTCATGTGCATGGTGCCGCCTGCAGCGTGCATGGCCACGGCCACGCCACGCACTACCACACACCGACCGGCGACCACCAAGGCTTCTGGGGTGCGCTGGGCTGCTCGTGCTTCGCATTCTGAGAATGCGTCCTCGCGCATCCCTCCCCATTGAAGCGGCATAGGACATCACGATGAATACACCTTCGCATCCGCCGAATGCGCCCGGTGCCTGGTCGCCGCTGACCCAGCCCACCTTCCGGATGATGTGGCTGGCCGTGCTGATCGGCAACATCGGGACCTGGATCCATGACGTCGCGGCTGCATGGGTCATGGCCGCGAACACCGGCTCGCCCTTCATGGTCGCCGCCGTGCAGTCGGCTACCACCCTGCCCGTCGTGCTGCTCGCCGTATTTGCTGGAACGCTGGCCGACATCGTCGATCGCCGCAAATACCTGATCCTGGCCCAGCTGTGGATGGTGCTGGTCGCCGGCACCCTGGCCCTGCTCGCCCATCTGGACACGCTCGGGCCATGGACTCTGATCGGACTGACCTTCGCGCTGGGCATCGGCGCGGCCCTGGCCATGCCCCCGCAACACGCAACCGTACCCGAGTTGGTGCCACTGCGCATGCTCAGCCCGGCAGTGGCGCTGTCGTCGCTGAGCATGAACATCGCACGTGCCATCGGCCCGGCGCTGGGCGGCCTGATCGTCGCCAGCGCCGGCATCGAATGGGCCTTTGCGATCAATGCGCTGAGCTTCCTGGGCATCGTGGTCGTACTGGTCATCTGGAAGCGCACGCC
>JAFAEU010000361.1 GCA_023423855.1 Pseudomonadota bacterium
CCGAGACCTTCATCGCCAACGCCCAAGCCGCGGGCATCCCGATGGACGTCCTGCACCGCGTCGCCTCGATGGCCTCCGGCGGCATGGACACCCTGCCCCACAACGGCGCGGTCATCACCCTGCTCGCGGTCACCGGCCTGACCCACCGCCAGTCCTACAAGGACGTCTTCGCGATCACCCTGATCAAGACCGCGGCGGTGTTCGTGATCATCGGCGTGTTCTACGCGACCGGGCTGGTCTGAAACCCTCCGCGATCCGGCGCGATCCGATCGGGGACGCATGGTGCCATCGGCTGCCATCCCGCGCACAGCGAGTGATCCCTTCGCACGGCCACCGGAACGAAGATCCCTGGCTACGCTCGGGATCACAGTACGGAACTGCCCGCGCTGGCCGGATCCCACGCCGGATCGCGTTGATTCCGTTGCGATTGATGCGTCGCTGGAAGGGGCGTCGATCCGCGGACGGGACAGGCGTACGGCGGCGGCCTCCGCGGCCGCGTCTGCCCGGACGAACCGCCACCCCGCCTTGACGAGGATCGCCCGTGTGTGGAATCGCCGGAATCGTGCGCCTGGACGGCGCGACCGTGAGCGCGGACAGCATCGGCGTCCTGACCGACCTGATCGCGCACCGCGGCCCTGACGATGCGGGCGTCCACGTCGACGGCCACGTCGGCCTCGGCCACCGCCGACTGAGCATTGTCGACCTGTCGCCGGCCGGCCACCAGCCCATGCCCAGCGGCGATGGCTCGCTGTGGATCGTGTTCAACGGCGAGATCTACAACCACGAAGCGCTGCGCAGCGAGCTGATCGGCCTCGGCCACGCGTTCCGTTCCACCACCGACACCGAGGTGATCCTCGCCGCCTACCGGCAGTGGGGCGAGGCCTGCGTGCAGCGGTTCGAGGGCATGTGGGCGTTCGCGATCTGGGAGCCGGCGCGGCAGCGGCTGTTCTGCTCGCGCGACCGGCTCGGCATCAAGCCGTTCTACTACGCGCTGACGCCGGCCGGGTTCGCGTTCGGCTCCGAGATCAAGGCGGTGCTGGCCAGCGGGCTGGTGCCGGTGCGGCCGAATCCCGAAGCCCTGCGCCTGCAGCTGGTCTATCGCGCCCGCGCCAGCAACGAGACCACCTGCTTCGACGGCGTCCTGCAGCTGCCTCCCGCGCACAACGCGGTGCTGGCCGACGGCCGGCTGGTGCGCTCGCGCTACTGGAACGCGGAAGACGCGCTGGCCGCCCGCAGCGACCGCCCGCGGGACCATGCCGCGCGCTTCCGGGAACAGATCACGCAGGCCGTGCGCTCGCACCTGCGCAGCGACGTGCCGGTCGGCGCCTGCCTCAGCGGCGGGCTGGATTCGGGCACGCTGGTGGCGCTGGCGGCACGCGAGACGCCGAAGCCGCAGCGCACGTTCTCGGTCACCTATCCCGGCACCGTCCACGACGAATCGCGCTACATCCACGCGCTGCGTGGGCATGTCGGCAACCTCGACGGCACCGAGACCTCACCAGACGGGCGCGATCTCATCGACGTGCTCGAACGCTCCACCTGGCACTACGAGGAGCCGGTCTGGGGCGGCAGCGTGTACTCGTGGTGGCAGGTGATGAAGTCGGTGCACGCCGGCGGCATCAAGGTCGTGCTCAACGGCCAGGGCGCCGACGAGTTGCTCGCCGGCTATCCGCGCTACTACCCGACCTACCTGCGCCAGCTGCTGCTTTCGGGTCGCTGGCCGGGCCTGCGCCGCAACTTCGATGGCTTCCGCGCGCAACAGGGCGACCTCTCGCGGCTCGGGCTGTGGCGCGAACTGGCCACGCCGTTCTGGCCCGACTGGCTGCGCCGCGCCGCGCGTGTCGCCGGCCGCGGCGCCGCTTTCGACGACGGCTTCCTCGGGCCCGACCTGCGCGCGCTCTCGTCCCCTTCCGCCGAAGCGCTGGCGCGGCGCGCATTCTCGAATCTCGACACCCACCTGCTGACCGACCTCACCACCACCCGCCTGCCGGAACTGCTGCAGGCCGAGGACCGCTTCAGCATGGCGTTCTCGATCGAGAGCCGGGTGCCATTCCTCGACCGCGCCTTCGTCGAGTACGGCATCGCCCTGCCCGCAGCACAGAAGATCGACAACGGCGTGACCAAGGTGGTACTGCGCGACGCGATGCGCGGCGTGGTGCCGGACGAAACCCTCGACCGCCGCGACAAGCAGGGCTATCCCACGCCGGCGAACGAGTGGCTGCGCAGCTTCGGCGTCGAGTACGCCGGCGACATCATCGGTTCGCGCCGGTTCCGCGAACGCGGCGTGTTCGATGCCGACGCCGCCTCCGCCTCGTTCGAACGCTGGCGCGGCGGCAAGGAGCCGCTGGCGGGACTGTGGACCTGGCTGTCGACCGAAAACTGGTTCCGGCAATATCTCGACAGCCCGATCGACGATTGGCATCGACACGCAACCGCGCGCCACTGAGCGCGCGTCTGATCGCGATTCCTGACGCGTCGCATCCCGAAGGCACCACGGGATCCGTTGCCTTCGCGAGGTGGTGAAAGTCCGGGATTCTCCATACGCATCGGTGCGCATTGACCCGCTTGCGCGGATTTCGGATTGTGGGCCCGGTCACAACTTGCCTTGCCGGCTGGCCGATACTCTGCCGCGCAGGGGACCACCCAGGACATCACCATGCACCCAGGCCTTTCCCAGGCGGAGCGCGCCATGCTCGACCGCGCGCAGCGCCAGCGGTACAAGCTTGCCCGCGCGCCGCGTTTCCAGCCGCTCCCCAAGGACCATGAGGCCGCCGCCGGGCCGCTGCCCGAGAAATCGTCCCAGCGGCGACTGCTGACCCTGGCCAAGCCGCCTTTCGCGGTGCGGGTCCTCAACAACCTGAGCTACGGCGCGACGCCGGCGTCGATCACCGAGTTCAACGCGCTCGGCAGCAGCGACCTCGCGCGCCTGACCGCCTGGGTCGACCGGCAGCTCGATCCTTCCGCAATCGACGACGGCGCCGTCGCCACCCGGCTCGCCGACGCCGGCTACACCACCCTCGGCAAGACCCTCCTGCAGCAGTGGGCCGAGCACGTGCGCTCGGGGGTCGAGTGGGCCGACCGCATGCGCCCGGGCTGGGAGGTGCAGCGTGAAGCGCTGGTGCGCGCGGTCTACTCGAAACGGCAGCTGTTCGAGGTCGTGACCGCGTTCTGGCACGACCACTTCAACGTGATGCTGAGCGACTACGACTGCTGCCCGGTCTATGGCCACTACGACCGCGAGGTGATCCGGGCGAACGCCTTCGGCAACTTCCGCACCATGCTCGAGGCGGTCGCCAAGAGCACGGCGATGATGAGCTACCTCGACAACAAGTCGAACCGCCGCTCCGGCCCGAACGAGAACTTCGCGCGCGAGCTGCTGGAACTGCACACCTTCGGTTCGGAGAACTACCTGGGCTTCATGGACCCCTTCGACGTCCCGCCCTGCCCCGAGGACCCCAGCTACCCGATCGGCTACACCGACATCGACGTCTACGAGACCGCCGCCGCGTTCACCGGCTGGACGATCAACAACAACCACTGGGAGTTCACCCACGCCGACAAGGACGACGGCACCTTCTATTACC
>JAFAEU010000112.1 GCA_023423855.1 Pseudomonadota bacterium
CTGCGCGCCGATGCCTTCGAGCGACAGCGACATGCTCTGGTTGAACAGCTTCGCCGCGCGCGGGTTCAGGTAGTCGGTATGCGGGTCGACCGTCGCGGTGTAGGCGTTGAGGAAGGTCTGGAACGCATCCTCCTGCTTGAGTGCGGCGACGCTGTTGGCGAGGTTGAGGTAGCGCCGGTCGAGCGTCTTGCGGATCTCGTCGGGCTTCTTGCCGGCGAGCTTGAGGCGCAGCCAGTCGTTGCGCACCGACTGCCGCCACAGCGCATCGAGCGCGGCCGCGTCGGCGGCCCAGGGCGCGTCCTCGCGGTCGTATTCCCAGCGGTCGCTGCCGGTGAAGTCGAAGATGTCCTGCTTGAGCAGTCCGCGCGCCGAGGCGATGCGGTCTGCCACACGCTGCTGGTACAGCGCGAAGATGGTGTAGGCGGGGTCGAGGTTGCCGTTGCGCACGGCATCGCCCATGCCGGCCTTGTAGGGCTGGAACTTCGCGATGTCCTGGGCGGTGAAGAACAGCTTGGCGCCGTCCAGCGACTCGAGGTACTTGTCGAAGATCTCCGTCGACATCGTCGCGTCGAGCGGCCGCGGGCGGTAGGCGTAGCGGCTGTCCGACAGCAGGCCGTAGACCAGCTTCGAGGTGGTGACCTGCTCGGCGGTCGGCGTGCCCGGCAGCGCGATGCCGTCGGCGCGCGCCATCAGCCCCAGGGGCACGGCCAGCACCAGCGCGATCAGGGACACGGAAGCGATGCGGTTCAGATTCATCTGGAACGATCCTGGAGAACGACCTTGGGCGACGGCCCATCCACTATGCCGCCGGGCTGCGACCGCGCAACAGTGCACAAAGTTGCACGGCGACAGGGATTCACTCTAGCGAGCCGGGCTGGAGGCCATGTGAATGCCCGTTTCCGGCCCGGGAACACCTGCGAACGGGCCTCGCGGCGCGAATCGGCCGTTCCGGGCCGGTGCGGGCCGGTTCAGGCGGCGACGCCGGCCTCCATCGCCTGGCGGTCGGCGTGGTAGGACGAGCGCACCAGCGGCCCGGAGGCGACGTGGCTGAAGCCCAGCGCCATGCCGTAGGTCTCCAGCGCCTTGAACTCGTCCGGCGTCCAGTAGCGCAGCACCGGGTGGTGGTGCGCCGAGGGCTGCAGGTACTGGCCGATGGTGACCATGTCCACGTCGTGCGCGCGCAGGTCGCGCAGGGTGCCCTGCACCTGCTCCATGGTCTCGCCGAGGCCGAGCATGATCCCGGACTTGGTCGGCACGTCCGGGTGCTGGGCCTTGAACTTCTGCAGCAGGGTCAGCGACCACTGGTAGTCGGCGCCCGGGCGCACGTTGCGGTAGAGCTCTGGCACGGTCTCGACGTTGTGGTTGAACACGTCCGGCGGGCTCTCGGCGAGGATCTCCAGCGCGCGCTCCATGCGGCCCTTGCCGCGGAAGTCGGGCGTGAGGATCTCGATGCGGATCTTCGGCGACTGCCTGCGCACCTCGCGGATGCAGTCGACGAAATGCCGGGCGCCGCCGTCGCGCAGGTCGTCGCGGTCGACCGAGGTGATGACCACGTACTTCAGGCCCATGTCGGCGATGGTGTTGGCCAGGTTCAGCGGCTCGGACGCGTCCGGCGGCTTCGGCCGGCCGTGGGCGACGTCGCAGAAGCTGCAGCGGCGGGTGCAGACCTCGCCCAGGATCATGAAGGTCGCGGTGCCGTGGCCGAAGCACTCGTGGATGTTCGGGCAGCTGGCTTCCTCGCACACGGTGACCAGGCGGTTCTCGCGCAGCTTCGACTTGAGCGCGGCGACCGCGCCGTTCGAGGGAATGCGCACCCGGATCCACGACGGCTTGCGCAGCACCGGCGCGTCGGCGAACTGCACCGGCGAGCGCGCGATCTTGTCGCCCGCCACCTGCCTGGCGCCGGGCTCCAGCGATGCAGGGACGCCGCTGCCGACGACGGCGAGCGGGATGGACTTGGCGCTGGGTTCGGTCATGGCGTGGGGTTGCTGTGCGTGGCCCCTGCTCCCGCCGGCGGCAGCAGGAAGGGATCGCTGGAGGCAGGCGCGTCCTGCAGCCGCAGGCCGAACTGGCGGGCCAGCTCGTCCAACAGCACCGGCTTGACGGCGGCCATGCCGGACGGACCGCCCAAGTCTAGCATCGAGGTCACTTCCAGCCCGGCGTAGCCGCAGGGATTGATGCGCCGGAACGGCTCCAGGTCCATCGCGATGTTGAAGGCGAGCCCGTGGAAGGTCCGGCCGCGGCGCACGCGGATGCCGAGCGCGGCGACCTTGGCGCCGGCCACGTAGACGCCGGGCGCGCCCTCGCGGCGGGTGGCGACGATGTTCCACTCCAGCAGGGTGTCGATGATCGCCTGCTCGATGCGGCAGACGTAGTCGCGCACGCCGACCCTGAGCCGCTTGATGTCGAGCAGCGGGTACACGACGATCTGGCCCGGCCCGTGGTAGGTCACCTGGCCGCCGCGGTCGACGTGGACGACGGGGATCTCGCCCGGTGCCAGTACGTGCTCGGGCTTGCCGGCCTGGCCGAGGGTGAACACCGGGTCGTGTTCGACCACCCACAGTTCATCGGGGGTGCCGTCGTCGCGGGCGTCGGTGAAGGCCTGCATGGCGCGCCAGACCGGTTCGTAGGGCTGGCGGCCTAGGTCGCGGACGAGGCAATCAGCTCCCTCCCCCGCGTGCGGAGGGTGAGGATGGCCTGCTTGCGCGGCACTGCCGCGCAGGTCGTCCGAACGCCCGGCGCCCGGCGCCGGGCCGGGCGGGTTGGGGTGGGGGCAATCGGCAGCAACGTCTCTCACCGGAGGCCCCCATCCCGGCCTTCCCCCGCATGCGGGGGAAGGAGCAAAAGCGTTACAGCGTCCACTTCACTTCCGGATGCTCGCGCAGCGCCGTATGCGCGGCTTCGTACTGGGCGCGGTCCTCGGCGCGGAAACGCAGCTTCACCGAGACGAAGCGGCCGCCACTGGACTCGCGCCACGAGATGCTCTCGTCGAGTACCGTGAGGCCGGCCGCCGTCAGCAGGCGCGGGATTTCGCTTTCCAGGCCGATGTTGGCCGACCCCATCGCGGTGATCTCGAAGGTGCCGGGGAACTGGAAGCCGTGGTCGGGATTGTCTGACTTGATCTCCATGCCCGGATTATGGGGTCGGCCCGGCGCGAACCCAAACGCCCCCCGCGGAACGCAGAAGGCCGCCTTGCGGCGGCCTTCGCGTGTCGAAGCGTGGATCGCAGCGGTCAGCGCGACAGCTCCAGCAGGGTCGACGAGACCCAGCCCTTGTTGCCCAGCTCGTCCTCGACTTCCCACATCATCCCCTCCTTGGCGCCGGTCGGGTACAGCATCATCCCGACGTCCAGCGAGCGCACCACGCCCTTGCCGTCCGGGCCGGTGAACAGGCGCGCCGGCTTGGTCACGGTCACCGCCTGCTGCGCGTTCGCCGCCGAGGCGTTGTCCGGCAGGCCGCCGAGCTGGGCGACCAGGTCGGTGTAGGCCTGCAGGTAGGCCAGGGTGATGACCTGGCCGAGCTCGGTGTTGGCATAGCCGCCGACGCCCGCGGCGCCCAGGCCACTGCCGCCGAACAGGCCACCGCCCGCGCCCCAGCCGATGTCGGTCTTCTTGGCGCTGCCCTCGCTCATCGCCACCTGTTCCGACGAACGCACGTCGGTCACGGTCAGCACCACGTCGGCGGTCTTGCTCTTGAAGTTCAGGCCGCCGACCAGGGCGCCGGCGCGGCCGCCGATCAGGCCGCCCAGCAGGCCGCCCACGGCGTTGCCGCCGGCATTGCTGTTGGCGCCGACCAGGTCGGGCACCATCACGTAGTCGGCCGCCTTGATCTGGCCCTTGCCGATGTTGGAGCGATTGCGCAGCTCACCGCTGGCGCCGAGGTCACGCTCGCGCATCGCCGCGTCCAGGCCGGCGCCGCGGTCGACCAAGGTGAAGCAGCGCGACTTGTTGACGAACACCTTGATCAGGCGCGACGGCGCCGGCAGCTGCTGGCCGGTCCACCAGTGCACGCCGTCCTCCGGCTCGAGCACCGAGATCGAGCCCAGCGGCGTGGCGCAGGTCGGGATCTGCGCGGTCTGTTCCTTGCGCCGGTCCTGCGCGCTCTGCCGCTGCGCGAACGCAGGCGCGGCCACGGCCGCCATCACCACCGCCGAGAGCGCGACCGCGGCCGCGCGCTTGCCAGAAAATACGGACATCATTGTTACCCCTTGGCTTTCATCCTGAAGTGTCGTTCCCGGACGCGCCCTGCGCGCCCACCCCCTCGCGGCCCTCGTCGCATTCCGGCGACGCATCCGCGAAGGGCGCATCCTAGCAAAAGACGGATTCGGAACCGGGGTCAGGCCAGCAGGTCGGCCCTGCGTGGCCGACACCCTGGCCACCGATGACCCGGGCGTCGGGGGCGTAGCCCCGACCTACATCGTCATTGAACGCAAGTGGGTATCAGTCGGCGTTCCACCACATCAGGAATTCGTGCCAAAGGCGCTTGAAGAAGCCCGCCTCCTCGACCGCCTGCAGCGCCACCAGCGGGCGCTCGGCGACCACCTTGCCGTCCAGCGTCACCCGCACCTTGCCGATCGCCTGCCCCTTGGCGATCGGCGCCACCAGCGTCGCCGGCACGTCCATCGACGGCTTGAGCTGGTCGTACTTGCCGCGCGGCAGGCTCACCAGCAGCGGCGCGGCGACGCCGAGCTGCACCTCGTTCACCTGGCCCTTCCACAGCTTCTGGGTGGAGATCGCCTTGCCCGCGTCGTACAGGCGATGGGTTTCGTGGAAGCGGAAGCCCCAGTTGAGCAGCGCCAGCGAATCGGTCGCGCGCTGCGCCTCGCTGGTGGAGCCCATCACCACCGAGACCAGGCGCTGGTCGCCGCGCTTGGCCGAGGCCATCAGGCAGTAGCCGGCGCCGGAATGGTGGCCGGTCTTAATGCCGTCCACGCTCGCGTCGCGCCACAGCAGCAGGTTGCGGTTGCGCTGGGTGATCGGGCCGACGGTGAATTCCCTGATCTTGTTGTAGGCGTACTCCTCGGGGAAGTCGCGCACCATCGCGCGGCCCAGCAGGGCGAGGTCGCGCGGCGTGGAGTAGTGCTCGGGATCGGACAGGCCGTGCGAGTTGACGAAGTTCGAGTTCTTCATGCCGATGCGCTGCGCGTAGGCGTTCATCAGCGCGGCGAAGGCCTCCTCGCTGCCGGCGACGTGCTCGGCCAGCGCGATCGCGGCATCGTTGCCCGACTGCACCACCATGCCCTTTTCCATCTCGATCAGCGGCGCGGTCTGGTTGACCGGGAAGCCGCTGTAGCTGCCGTCGGTGCCGGCGCCGCCGCTGCGCCAGGCGTTCTCGCTCATCATCACCTGGTCGCCGGGCTTGACCTTGCCGGCCTTCATCTCGGCCGCGATCACGTAGCTGGTCAGCACCTTGGTGATGCTGGCCGGCTCCACGCGCTCATCGACGTTCTCACCGGCGAGGACCTGGCCGCTGGCGTAGTCCATCAGCAGCCATGCGGTGCCGGTC
>JAFAEU010000138.1 GCA_023423855.1 Pseudomonadota bacterium
GCAGTGCCCGGTGAAGGTCGGGCAATGTCCGTCGTCCCCGCGAAGGCGGGATCCAGTGCCTTCGGGGCGCAGACGGGCTTGGCTCCCTGTCATTTCGACCGCAGGGAGAAATCCGGCCTCCGCTGCAGGTGAAAGGAAGATTTCTCCCTGCGGTCGAAATGACAGGTCTTTTTTGCGGGCTGCTCCCTCATCCGGGAGAAGAAGCTTGAAAGACGCTGGGTCCCCGCCTTCGCGGGGATGACGGGGGATGCGAGGGATCGCGGTCCGGGATCCGGTTAGCGGTCCTGCGCGGTGAAGTTGAGGATGAGGGTGCGCTGGAACACCGATTCGAAGCCGGCGTACGGCAACGGCTGCGCCTTCAGCACCGCCGCCTCGACCGAGCGCCGGCCGAGTTCGTCGTAGGGACAGGAAGGATCGACCTCGGCCGACACCACCTCGCCCCCCGGGATCTGGCGGATGACGATCCGGCAACGCTGGCCGATCGGCACGGTTTCCGGCCGCGTCCAGTTGCGCAGGATTGCTTCCTGCAGCGCCGCGGCGTAGCGCGCCGCGAGTCCGGTATCGACGCCCTGGTTGCCGGGTGGCGGCGGCGCGGTCGCCGCGGCCTGTTGCGAGGCCTGCCGCGCCTCGCGGTCGGCGATCTGCTGCAGCCGCTCCTGCGCCAGCCGCTGCTCGCGCTCGAGCTTCTCGCGTTCGGCGCGGATCTTCTCGAGCTGCTGTTGCTGCAGCCTGCGCTTCTGCTCGGCCTCTTCCTGCTTCTTGCGCTCGGTCAGGTCGATCTGCTCCTGCCGGCGCTTCTCCTCCTGCTCGCGCTCCACGCGCGCGCGCTCGGCCTCGGCGTCGCGGCGCACTTCCTCCTGGTCGACCGGGGCGGGTTCGGGCACGCGCTCCTGCGGCGTCGGCTGCTGCTCGACCGGCGCCTCCTGCGGCACCGGCTCGGGGATCGGCTGCGGCGGTGGCGCGACGTCCTCCACGGCGGGTTCGGGCAGCGGCTGCACGATCGGCTCGGGCAGCGGCTCGGGTTCGATCGCCAGCGCGCGCTCGACCGCACGCTGGTCGGCGCTGGACACGTCCAGCACCGCCTCCATCGACGGCGCGCCGGCGACGCTGATGCGGTCCGGGTCCCAGCTCAGCAGCGGCGACAGCAGCAGGATCGCCACCACCAGCAGGTGCACGCCGACGGCCCAGGCCAGCGCGCGGCCCAGGCCTTCGTCCTGCGGCGCGGCAGGACGCTGGAAGGCTTCAGCGTGCATTGCTCCCCGAATCCGTCAGGAGGCTGACGTTGCTGACGTTCGCGGCGCGCAGCACGTCCATCGCGTCGAGCACGTTCTGGTAGGGCGCGTCGCCCTGCGCGGCGACCATCACGCGGAAGTCGCTGCCCTGCTGCGCGCGGATCGGCGCCAGCAGCGTCTCCATCTGCGCGGCGTCGATCACGCGCGGCCGCTCGTCGCCGGGCAGCTTCAGGCCCAGCCGTCCATCGGGATAGGCGATGACGATCACCGGATCCTGGCGGTCCTGGGTGGCGCGCGCCTGCGACGAGGGCAGCTTGACGTCCACGCTCAGCGTCAGCAGCGGCGCGGTCACCATGAAGATGATCAACAGCACCAGCATCACGTCGATGTAGGGCACGACGTTGATCTCGGACTTCAGCTTGCGCCGCCTGCGGTGGATGATGCCTCCGGCCATCGGGTCCCCCGCCTACTCGACCGAGCTCTGGCGCTGCAGGATGGTGCTGAACTCCTCGGAGAAGCTCTCGAAGCGCACCGACAGCCGCTCGACGCGGGTGGTGAAGCGGTTGTAGGCCCACACCGCCGGGATCGCGACGAACAGGCCGATGGCGGTGGCGAACAGCGCCTCGGAGATGCCGGGCGCGACCGCGGCGATGCCGGTCTGCTCGCCGCTGTTGAGCATGTCGTGCATCGTGACCATGATGCCGAACACGGTGCCGACCAGGCCCACGTACGGCGCGGTGGAGCCGATGTTGGCCAGCAGTTCGAGGTTGCGCTCGAGTTGGTCGACCTCGCGCGTGTAGCTCACCCGCATCGCGCGTTGCGCGCCCTCAAGCTGCGCGCGGCCGTCGAAGCCGCGCTTGTCGCGCAGCCGGGCGTATTCGCGGAAGCCCGCCTCGAAGATCGCCTCCAGCCCGCTGACGCGGCGGTTGCGGTCGGTCGCAGCCGAGTACAGCTTGCCCAGGTCGGCGCCGGACCAGAACCGGTTCTCGAACTCGTCGGCCTCGCGGTTGGCGAGCTTGAAGATCCGCGCCTTGCGGAAAATGATCACCCAGCTGATCAGCGACCCGGCCAGCAGCAGCAGCACGATCAGCTGCACGGGCAGGCTGGCCTTGAGCATCAGGTCGATGTAGTTGATGCCCTCGTGGGCGGTCGCGGCGGCGGCGTTGGCCGTGTCCGCCAGCGTCGTCGTGGTCGCTGCGGCCTCTTCCGGCAGCGGCTCGATTTCGGTGGCCTGCAGCAGCATCGCGAGGGGGATCATTCGTCTTCGGCTCCGGGTTCGACGAGTCGGGTCAGGTCCTGGTACAGCACATCGGGGATCGCGCGTGGGCGGAACGTGGACGCCGCCAGCGCCGCGCAGCGCACCTGCGCGTCGAGCAGGCGCTCGCCGTCGCGCAGGACCTCCTGGGCGAGGACGAAGCTGGCCCGACGGCACTGGCGCAGCGCGACGGTGACCTGCAGCGCGTCGTCCAGCCGCGCGGGCTTGCGGAAATCGATCCGCATGTCCCGCACCACGAACACCAGGTCGTGCTCCGTGCGCAGCACCTCCTGCCCGTGCCCCAGCGCACGCATCCATTCGGTGCGCGCGCGCTCGAGGAACGCCAGGTACTGCGCGTGGTAGACCACGCCACCGGCATCGGTATCTTCCCAGTAGACCCTTGTCGGAAGGCTGAACGGCCGGGAATCGGGAGTCGGGAGTCGGGAATCGGGGTTCAAAAGCGGTTCTCCGGCATCGAAGAGGTTCGGTGGTCGCGGGGCGGCAGTTTCAGAACAGCTCCTCCGACTCCCCATTCCCGACTCCCGATTCCCGCTTCGGCTGCAGGCCGAGGTGTCGCCAGGCTTTCACCGTCGCCATGCGCCCGCGCGCGGTGCGCACCAGGAAACCCTGCTGGATCAGGTAAGGCTCGATCACGTCCTCGAGCGTGCCGCGCTCCTCGCTCAGCGCCGCGGCCAGCGAGTCGACGCCGACCGGGCCGCCGTCGAAGTTCTCGATGATCAGGTTGAGCAGGCGGCGGTCGAGGTCGTCGAAGCCCTCCGGGTCGACCTTGAGCATCTTCATGGCCGCGTCTGCGACGTCGCGGTCGATGCGCCCGCCGGCGCGCACCTGGGCGTAGTCGCGCACGCGGCGCAGCAGGCGGTTGGCGATGCGCGGGGTGCCGCGCGCGCGGCGCGCGATCTCGACCGCGCCCTCGTCGGCGCAGTCGATGTCGAGGATGCGCGCCGCGCGGCGCACGATGCGGCCCAGCTCCTCGGCGCTGTAGAACTCCAGCCGCTGCACGATGCCGAAACGGTCGCGCAGCGGCGCGGTCAGCAGGCCGGCACGGGTGGTGGCGCCGATCAGGGTGAACGGCGGCAGGTCGATCTTGATCGAACGCGCGGCCGGGCCCTCGCCGATCATGATGTCGAGCTGGAAATCCTCCATCGCGGGGTACAGCACTTCCTCGACGACGGGCGAGAGGCGGTGGATCTCGTCGATGAAGAGCACGTCGTGCGGCTGCAGGTTGGTCAGCAGCGCGGCGAGGTCGCCGGCCTTCTCGATCACCGGGCCCGAGGTGACGCGCAGGTTCACGCCCAGCTCATTGGCGATGACGTGGCTGAGCGTGGTCTTGCCCAGGCCCGGCGGGCCGAAGATCAGGACGTGGTCGAGCGCCTCGGACCGGTGTTTCGCGGCCTCGATGTAGATCGACATCTGCTCGCGCACCGGCTGCTGGCCGAGGTATTCGTCGAGCCGCTTCGGGCGGATGCTGGCCTCGATGGCGTCGTCCTCGCGGGTGGCGCCGGCGGCGATGATGCGGTGTTCTTCCATCGCGCTATGGTCGCATGGCGGTTGGGTGGGTGCATCGGCTGGCGGGCCCCCACCCCAACCCTCCCCCGCAGGCGGGGGAGGGAGCTAAAAGCGAGGCGACTGCTCCTGGCTGCCTCCCCCGCC
>JAFAEU010000181.1 GCA_023423855.1 Pseudomonadota bacterium
GCATGCGGGTTGAGGCCGAGCACGGCGATGCGCGGCGTGTCGATGCCGAAGTCGTCGCGCAGCGCGGCGTGCAGGATACGCAGCACGCGTTCGAGCGCATCGGGCGTGATCGCGTCGGCGACCTCGCGCAGCGGCAGGTGGGTGGTGGCGAGGGCGACGCGGACGATGTCGTTGGCGAGCATCATCACCACCTCGCGCCCGGCCCGTGCGGCGAGCAGTTCGGTGGTGCCGGAGTAGGGGATGCCGCCGAGGTTGATCGTGGCCTTGTGCACCGGGCCGGTGACGATGCCGTCGCAGCCGCCTTCGAGGCAGGCATCCGCGGCGCGCGCGAGCGCGGCGATCACCGCCGCGGCGTTGCGCGGGTCGGGCGCGCCCGGCGCGCAGTCGACGGCATTGGGGATCTCGACCAGGCGCAGCTCGCCCGGCCGTGCTTCGGATGCGTCGGCGGCGACCAGGCGCAGCGGCAGCCCGAGGCGTTCGGCGGCGGCGGCCAGCGTGCCGCGGTCGCCGAAGGCGACGAGGTCCGCGTCCCAGGCGCGCTGCGCGGCGCGCACGCACAATTCGGGGCCGACGCCGGCCGGCTCGCCCGGGACCAGCGCCAGCCGCGGGCGCGACGCGCTGGAGTCTGTCATTGATCGGGCCATTTGCTGCGGGGACCGCCACCTCGAGCCGAATCGGGCTCGGGATGACAGAAACCATTTTGCTGGATGCTGCAGGCGAAAACGGGCCCTAGCCGCCGACCCGGATGTCGACGTAGGCTTCACCACGCATTTCGCGCAGGTAACGGTCCCACTCGTCCTCCAGCTTGCGCTGGCCGATCGATTCGCGGACCTGCGCGCGGCGGTTCTCGTCCTCGACGCTGGTCTGGCGCGTGCCCACGCGCTGCACGATGTGCCAGCCGGCCTGGGTCTTGAACGGCGCCGACACCTGGCCATCCTGCAGGTTCGCGACCTGGCCGCCGAACTCGGGCCCGAACTCGTCCTGCGTGAACCAGCCCAGGTCGCCGCCGTCGGCCTTGCTCACGGTGTCGTCGGAACTCTCGCCGGCGACCGCCTGGAAATCGGCGCCGCCGGCGATGCGGGCGCGCAGGGTGTCGATCCGGGCCCTGGCCTCGCCGTCGCCGCTGGCGCCTTCGGCCGGGCGGACCAGGATGTGGCGCGCGTGGTACTGGGTGACCGTGCCGGCGCCGCCGGCAGCCTGCGCGCCGTCGCGGGTCTCGACCAGTTGCAGCAGCTGGAAGCCGCTCGGGCCGCGGATCGGGCCGATGACGTTGCCCGGCTGCATCGAGCGGATCGCGTTCGCGAACGCGACCGGAATCTCGTCGAGGCTGCGCCAGCCCAGGTCGCCGCCCTCGAGCGCGTTGGGGCTGTCGGAATAGCGCACCGCGGCGGCGGCGAACTGCATCTCGTTGCGGTCGAGCAGGGACTTGATGCCGTCGATCTTCTGCTGGCCGGTGGCGATCTGCTCCGGCGTCGCACCTTCCGGCAGCGCCACCAGGATATGCGCCAGGTGGTACTGCATGGCGCCGGCCTGCGAGGCCATCGCGGCGTCGACCTCGGCGTCGCTGACGCTGATCCGGCTCTGCGCGAAGCGCTGGCGCAGGCGCTGGGTCAGGATCTCGTCGCGCAGCGAACTGCGGAAGTCCTCGATCGACATGCCGTCGCGCGCCAGCTGCTGGCGCAACTGGTCGGGCGAGAGGTTGTTCTGCTGGGCGATGTTGTTGATCGCGCTGTCGACTTCCGCGTCGCCAACGCGCACGCCGGTTTCCGCGGCGCGGGTGGTCTGCAGCTTGACCAGGATCAGGCGCTCGAGCACCTGCCGCTCCAGCACGTGCCGAGGCGGCAGCTGGTTCTGGCGGTTCGCGTACTGGGCGACGATGTTCGAGACCGCGCGGTCGAGTTCGCTCTGCAGGATGACGTCTTCGTCGACCACCGCGGCGATGCGCTCCAGCGGCTGGGCCTGTTGCGCGTGGACGGAAGCCGCGAACAGCAGGGCGGCGCACAGGAGGGCGGTGCGGATCTTCATGGCAGGAGGTCTGACGTATTGTCGTCGTCGTCGGCACCGCTGCCGAGCTCCGACGGCGGGACGAGGTAGAGGTCGTCGCGGTGGTATCCGAGGATAGCACGGCGCAGGCGGCTCTGGTTGTCGGGGCCGGCCGAGCCGAGGCCCTTGAGTTCGATCTCGAGCTGGATGGCGTCGTTCATTTCGCCGCGGGTGTTGCGCACGTAGCGGCGCGCCACCAGGCGGGCGGCGACGCAGCAGCTTTCCCACTGCACGCCGGCGATCGCTTCCAGCACCTGGTTCGACTGCAGCGAGTAGTAGTAGCGCCCGACCACGCTCCAGGCGGGGTTGATCGGATACAGGAAGGACAGGTCGACCTGCTCCAGCAGGTCGGCCTGGGTGAGCGCGTCGCGGCGGTAGCGGTAGGCGAGGTTGACGATGCCGTCGTCGCCGACCAGGTAGCGCGTGCGCACGGTCGCCAGGTCCTCGCGGCTGGTGGCCGGGTTCCACTGGTAGGAGGTGCCAATGGTCCAGCGGTCGTTGATCGCGTAGTTGGCGTCGACCACCCAGGCCGACTTGCCTTCCTCGATCGGCACCTCGTTGCCGAGCGTGACGCGCGCGTCCTCGAAGTAGCGGATCTGGCCGACGCTGGCCGACAGCTTCTCGCGGCCGTCGGACTCGCGGATCAGGCGCGTGGTCAGCGCCAGCGTGAGCTGGTTGGCGTCGGCCTGGCGATCGCCGCCGGAATAGCGGTTGTCGCGGAACAGCTGGCCCCAGCTGAAGGTCATCGGCCGCGTGTCGAACAGCGGCATGTTGTCCTGGTCGCGATAGGGCGAGTTCAGGTAGAACAGCCGCGGCTCCAGCGTATGCAGGTAGTCGTCGCCGCGGAAGCGGGTGTTGCGGTCGAAGAACAGGCCGGCGTCGATGCTGGTGATCGGGTGGCTGGCCGAGGGTGAGTCGTCAGGGGACGCAGGGCCGGTCGCGAGGTCTTCGGCCAGCGCGTCGTCGAGCCGGTAGCTGACGTGGCGCCAGGCCAGCGTCGGCCGGATGAACCAGCTCGCGCCTTCCAGCGGCATGCTGATCCACGGCTTGACGTAGAGGCGGCTGCCGCTGGGCTTGGCATCGCCGTCCAGGTGCGAGAAACGCGTGGCCTCGACGTCCGCGCCGGCGACCAGCCAGTCGCCGAACGGCTGTTCCCAGCCGAACCAGGCGCGCGGCAGCCGGTTGTAGGGCAGCTGGGTCTCGGAGATCGTGTAGTCGGTCAGGTGCCGGTACTGGCCCTCGAGGCCGGCGTTCCAGTAGCGGCTGCGGCCGTAGACGCCGACGCTGCTGACCAGGGAGGTGACGGTCAGTCCCTCGATGCTGCTGCTCGAATCCTCGATCCAGCGCGGGTCGCTGATCCAGTACAGGTTCGCGCGCGCCTGCCAGGTGCGGTCGATGTTGTGGCGGCCAGTGTAGCGGAACATGCCGCGGTCGTCCTCGCGGCGGTTCTCGGCGATGGGCACCTCGTCGATCTCGCGGTCGCGCTCGCGCCAGGTCAGGTCGTCCGAGGGCAGCACCTGCAGGTCGAAGGTGCCGCGGCCGCGTTCGGTGAGGTAGCGGAACTCGGTGCCCAGCTGCAGGCCGCGCCGGCTCATCCAGCGCGGCGTCAGCGTCAGGTCGTAGTTCGGCGCCAGGTTGAAGTAGATCGGCTGGCGCCAGTCGAAGCCGTTGCGGCTGGACATGCTGATGCTCGGGTACAGCATGCCCGTGCGCCGCCGGTCGTCGATCGGGAAGGCGAGGTAGGGCACATACAGCACCGGCACCTTGCCGATGCGCAGGGTGGCGTTGCGGGCGACGCCGGTGCCCTCGTCGGTGTCGACGTCGATGCGCTGCGCGCGCAGCTCCCACCAGCGCTGGCTGGGCGGGCAGGTGGAATAGGTGGAGCCGAACATCCGCCCCTGCGCGGCCTGCATCTCGATGCGCTCGGCGCCGCCGTTGCCGCGGCGCTCGGTCAGCTGGTAGCGGACGTTGTCGATGCGGTGCGATTCGGTGTTCTGGTCGCCCTCGAGCCGGTCGGCGACGATGCGCATGCCCGAGTCCTGGTAGCGCACGTTGCCGGTTGCGGTGTAGGTGCCGGTCTCGGGCGAATACTCGATGTCGTCGGTGCCGAGGAACTGGTCGCCGCGGCGCAGGGTGACGTTGCCGGTGACGTTGTACAGGCCGCCGTCGATGCCCACGGTCTGGTCGCCCTGGATGTCGGTGGGCAGGCTGTCGCGGCTGGCCGCGTCGCCCTTGGGCGGCTGCGCGTCGGGGAACAGCGGCACCGCGTCCTCGACCGGGCACAGCGACCAGTCGACCGGGATGTCGTCGTCCGCGTGGGCTGCCAGCGACAGGGCGATGCAGAGCGGCAGTGGCAGCAGGCGGAGCGCTGGACGCACGCGATGGAATCCCGGTGGCGGAAAGGGCGCTAGCTTGCCGGAAGCACTGTGTAGCGGCAATGCAGGCGCCAGCCGCGGTTCATGCTGCAGGCAGCGCCGGCGCGGCGGCGTTCAGGGCCGCGAAAGGCCCGCCGCGGCCGGCGCGCAGGCCAGCGCGGACACGTGCGCGACCGCGCCCTCGCGCAGCGCCTGCAGGTCGTAGCCGCCCTCCAGCATCGACACGACGCGGCCGCAGGCATGGCGCGCGGCCAGCCGGCACAGTTCGCCGGTCAGCCAGGCGAAGTCGCCGGGCCCGAGGTCCAGTCCGGCCAGCGGGTCGCGGCGGTCGCCGTCGAAGCCGGCGGAGATGAACACGAGCTGGGGCGCGAACGCGTCCAGCGCCGGCAGCAGGGTCCCGGCCCAGGCCTGTCTGAACGGCGCGCTGCCCGCGCCCGCCGGCAGCGGCGCGTTGACGAGGTTGCCGACGCCGCGCTCGCTGCCGGCGCCGGTCCACGGATACAGCGGCGACTGGTGCGAGCTGAGGTAGAGCACGCGCGGATCGCGCTCGAAGATCGCCTGGGTGCCGTTGCCGTGGTGGACGTCGAAGTCGACGATCGCCACCCGCGCCAGGCCGAACCTGTCGAGCGCGTGCGCGGCGGCCACGGCGATGTTGTCGAACAGGCAGAAGCCCATCGCAGCGTCGATGGTGGCGTGATGGCCCGGCGGGCGCACGGCGCAGAAGGCGACGTCGGTTTCGCCGTTCATCACCGCCTCCGTCGCGGCGATGCCGGCGCCGACTGCGCGCAGCGCTGCCTCGGGCGATCCGGGCGAGACGACGGTGTCCGGGTCGAGCCGCGTCGATCCCTGCGGATGCGGCGCCAGCACCACCGCCAGCAGCGCTGGATCGTGCACGCGCAGCAGCTGTCCGCGGGTGGCGCGCGGCGCCTCGATCCACTCCATCGCCGGGAACGCCTCGTGCACCGCTTCGAGCACCGCCTCCAGCCGCTCCGGGCATTCCGGATGGCCCGGCCCGGTGTCGTGCTCCAGGCAGGCGGGGTGGGTGTAGCCGAGGATGCGCGCCATGTCAGCGCGTGCGTCGCTCGTGCCGCCACAGCACCTCGCCGTGCCCGCTGGCGCGGGCCAGCACGCGCGCGAGCACGAACAGCAGGTCGGACAGGCGGTTGAGGTAGCGGACCGCCTGCGGGCGCACGGCCTCGTGGCGCGACAGCGCGACCGTGTCGCGTTCGGCGCGGCGCACGACGGTGCGGGCGACGTGGCAGCGCGCCGCCGCCTCGCCGCCGCCGGGCAGGATGAAGTCCTTCAGCGGCGGCAGCGGTTCGTTGTAACGGTCCAGGTGTGCTTCCAGCCGGTCGATGTCGGCGTCGTCGATCGCGGCATGGCCGGGGATGCACAACTCGCCCCCGAGGTCGAACAGCTGGTGCTGGATCGCGGTCAGCAGGTCGCGGACATCGTCCGGCAGTTCGGCGGCCAACAGCAGGCCGATCGCAGAGTTCGCCTCGTCGACGGTGCCGTAGGCGTTGACCCGCGCCGAATCCTTGGCCACGCGCGTGCCATCGCCCAGACCGGTCGTGCCGTCGTCGCCGGTGCGGGTGTAGATCTTCGACAGCCGGTTGCCCATGGCCGGGCCTGGTCAGCGCGTCGTGCGCGGGATCAGCGCCGCGCGCCGTCCCGGGCCAGGGCGACGTTCGCCGGCAGCAGGCGGGCGACGACGACGTGGGTGGCCGCGGCGATGCCGACGTACATCGCGGTCACGCGCAGGTAGGGCAGCAGCCAGTCGGTGTAGTTCTTCCACCAGCCGGCGACGGTGGGTTCGGTCACCGCACTGCTGGTCCAGTAGAAACCGCCCTGCGCGAACAGGTGGCAGACCGCGACCGAGGCCACGACGCTCGCCACCAGCAGCCCGAGCACGCGCCAGCCGATGCCGCCGGCGTGGCGCTCCAGCCACCAGCCGCCGGCCCACATCGCCAGGTGCGCCGGCACCAGCGCCCAGTAGCCGGGCGAGACGCAGTAATGGGCCCAGAAATTAATGCCCTGGCCGCTGATGACGATCCAGTCGACCACCACGGCCAGCGCCATCAGCAGCGGGAACGCCCAGCGCGTCCAGCGATGCAGGTAGAAGCCGCCGACGAAGAACACCGCCCAGGACGCGTCCGGCACCGCGCCGAAGTGGTGCAGGCGCGTCGCGACCATCACGGCGGCCAGCAGGGTCAGGATCGCGGCGCGGCTTGCGGCGGTGGTCATGGTGCGGGGCTCCGGAGGACGGCGCGGAAGAGACCCGCATTCTAGCGGACGCAGGGGCGGCCTGCCGCCGGCGCCCGCTATCATGGCGCGATGGAAGTCGTGCATCCGGTGCTGATCGTCGGTGGCGGACTGGTCGGCGCCAGTCTCGCGCTCGCGCTCGATCGCGCGGGGATCGCCGCGGCGATGGTCGAGGCCGCGCCGCCCGGCGCGATGCCGGCGGTGTTCGATCAGCGCAACCTCAGTTTCGCCGACGCGACCGTCAACGCGCTGACCGCGCTCGGCGTGATGCAGCGGCTGGGCGCGCCCGCGGGCGCGATCCGGCGCATCCACGCCAGCCGCAGCGGCGACTTCGGCCGGGTGCTGCTGGATGCGGCCGACTACGGGCGCGACAGCTTCGGCCAGGTGGTGGTGGCGCGCGATTTCGGCGAGGCGCTGGAAGCCCGCCTGGCCGAACTCCCGCACCTGGTCCGCCATCGTCCGGCGCGGTTCCTCGGTTTCGGCGTGACCGCCGACGGCTTGTGCCAGGTCCGCATCGACGACGGCGACGGCGAGCGCGTCCTGCGCGCGCGCCTCGTGGTCGCCGCCGACGGCACCGGCAGCCAGGTGCGCGACGCGCTCGGCATCGCGGTCGATGAGCACGACTACCGGCAGCGGCTGTTCGTCGCGCGCCTGCGCACCCGGCGCACGTCTGACGGCATCGCCTATGAACGGCTTGGCGACGACGGTCCCACCGCGCTGCTGCCGCGCGGCGACGGCGCCTGGGGGCTGGTCCACGGCGTCGCCGAAGCGGACGCCGATGCGGTGGCGGCGCTGGACGACCACGCCTTCCTCGACCGCGTGCAGGCCGCGTTCGGCTGGCGTGCGGGACGTTTCATCGAAGTCGGCGAACGCAGCGTCTATCCGGCCTTGCGCGCGGTGGCGGCGCGCACCACGGCCACGCGCGCGGTGCTGGTCGGCAATGCCGCGCAGAGCCTGCATCCGGTGGGCGCACAGGGCTTCAACCTCGGCCTGCGCGATGCGCTGACGCTGGCCGAACTGGTGGCGGAAGCGGACGATCCCGGCGCAGATGCGCTGCTCGACGCCTACGCTGCGCGCCGGCGCGAGGATCGCGAGCGCACGCTGGCGTTTTCCGACGGGCTGGCGCGCCTCACCGCCAATCGCGCGCCCGTGCTGCGGCCGCTGCGCAGCCTCGGCCTGCTGGCGGTGGACCGCGTGCCGTCGCTGCAGGCGCTGCTCGCCGGCGGCGCGATGGGCTATCGCGGCGACGTGCCCGCGCTGTGCCGGGCGGGTGC
>JAFAEU010000228.1 GCA_023423855.1 Pseudomonadota bacterium
GCCGCACGGCGCGCTGGTCGGCGACGCCGCCTTCGCCGCGATCGCGGCGCAGTTCGTGCCCGGCAAGCGCATCGGCACCGGGCCGTCGGGCCGGGACTGGCGGGTGCGCCGCGCGCTGGAGTACATCCATACGCATCTGGCCGACCGGTTGAGCATCCCGGCCATCGCCGATGCCGCCGCGACCAGCCCATTCCATCTCGGCCGCGCCTTCCGCACCGCGCTTGGCTGCTCCATCTGGCAATACGTGCTGCGCGAGCGGGCGCGGCGGTCGCGGGTGCTGATGAGGGAGTCCGCGCTGTCGCTGGCGCAGGTGGCGCAGCTGTCCGGGTTCGAGACCTACGCAGGGTTCATCGCGGCGGTCAGGCGCGAGTTCGGCGCCGCGCCCGCGCAGCTGCGCG
This sequence comes from Pseudomonadota bacterium, assembly GCA_023423855.1. Classification (GTDB taxonomy): domain Bacteria; phylum Pseudomonadota; class Gammaproteobacteria; order Xanthomonadales; family Xanthomonadaceae; genus Luteimonas. Next base: position 399 of record JAFAEU010000228.1, read on the forward strand.
CGGCGGTCGCGCGCTGAGCGCGCAGGGGCCGCGCGCACACCGCCATGTTCCGCATCGCTTCGCCGCTGCCCGTTGGAACGGTTCATTCGCGGCCCGGCAGGAACGCGTCGAAGAACGCGTAGCTGTCGGCGATTTCCAGCGCCTGCGCGTCGAGCGTGGCGCTGAAGTGGCCGCTGTCGGCCTGCGCGCGCAGCCAGGCCGGCCGGTCGCTGAGCACCTGCAGGCGCGCGGCGAACTTGCCGGTTCGCCCAGCCCGGCACGCGCGCGTCGTTCAGGCCGACCGCCATCAGCACCGGCGGATAGTCGGCGCCTTCGCGCAGGTTGACGTAGGGATCCATCGCCGCGAGCACGCGCAGGCCCTCGGCCGTGCGCGGATCGGCGCTCTCCTTGACGTGCGCCGCGCCGCCGTGGCCTTCGAGCACGCGCACCGGGTTGAGCCAGCCGACGCCGATGAAGGCGGCGTGGGTGGAGTCCCGCGAAGCCGCTCCTGCAGAGGCGATTCAGGTCAATGGTCACTGCCCACCACGCGCAGCATCGGTCGCGCGCGCCCGAGTGCGTCGGCACGAATGCGCACGACGGGGCCGGGACCGGGGTGTCCGACGGCATCGGCGCTGGTGACCACGATGCCGTGCTCGTCGCAGAAACGCATCATCCGCACGATGTCGCCGACCGCGCCTGGCAGCAGCATCGCCGCGACCAGCCAAGGCATCGGTTGCCCGGCCGCATCGATGGCACGGGCCTGCGCCGCGACGTCGACCAGCAGCCGCCCCCTGAGCATTGGCAGGGGCACCCGCCGCACCGACGGGTCGGCCTCGGTCATCCAGGCGCGCGCCGCCGCGTCGAATCCGACCACGGGGCTCGGCTCCGCCGTCAGCGCGTCCGCATGCGACATGCGTGTCATCGCTCCGCGCCGTCGCGCAGCGTGCCTGCCGTCGCCGGCAACAGGTGACGGGGGGCGAGAAGGGTGAGGGCGGGCCGGATCGCGACGCGGCGGCGGGACATGTTCGCGAAAGAAACGTGCATGGGTGCTCCTTGCGGCGTGCGGCGGCGCGTCGATGCGCTTCCTGGAGGCGAACGACGGACGGGAACCGGGCGGCTACGGGCCCGCGGCCCGCAACTGGCGTCGCCGCGGACGTTGTAGGAAACTCCGGGCAGCGTCCGCTACTCCCAAACGTGAGTGTCGCGATGGATCCGGGGACACTGCTCGAAGCGATCGGACAGGTCTACGCGTCGATGTTCGACGACGATGCCGAGCGCGGCTGGCTGGACCAGGTGCGCGATCTGGCCGGCGCCGAACACGCGGTGCTGTCCGAGGCCCGCGGACCGAAGCTGACCATGCACATCAGCCGGATGGACGCGGACATGGAGCCGCTCGCCCGGCAGCTCGCGGCCACCACCCTCTACGACAACCCGTTGGCGAGGATGCCATCGCGCATGGTGCACCGCATGTCGGACTATTTCCAGATCCGCGACCTGATGCGCACGCAGGTGTACCAGCAGTTCGTGCGGCCCCTGCACGGCGGGTATGCGCTGGCGTTCCCGTGGGGCGTCGAGGATGGCCGGGCGGCGATCGCGATCTGCCGCGACGCGACGCGCACGCGCGACTTCGCCGACGCCGAATGCACGGCGCTGCAGCCGCTGCTGCTGCACATCCACAATGGCTTTCGCATCCGCGCGCGCATGCAGGCGCTGCAGGCTTCGCTCGATCAGGCGCATGCCGCGCTGGACGCGATGCACGAGGCCGTGCTCATCGTCGATCGCGCGCGGCGCGTGCGCTACCTCAATCCGCAGGCGTGGAACCTGCTCGCCGATGGCGACGGTATCCGCCTCGACGCCGGCGCGCTGCATGCGACCCGCGCCTACGACGATCGCAGGCTGCAGGCGCTGGTCGCGTCCGCGCTCACGGTCGCAACGCGCCTGCAGGCGCCGGATGCGCGCGGCGCGGCCGCGTCGGAGTGGGCCGATCCCCAGCTTTCTATTCCGCGGGATGTACCGCGGCGGCCGCTGCTGGCCAGCGTGGCGCCGGCGACCGCGGTGGCGCATCGGCACGGGCTGTCCGATTTCGCCGACGCCGCGATCGTGCTGCTGCGCGATCCCGATCGCCCGCCCGCGGGCAGTACCCGGGCGCTGGTGGCGCTGTTCGCGTTGACCCCGCGCGAAGCCGAACTGGCGATGGCGCTGCGCGACGGCAGCCCGCTGGCGCTCGCGTCCACCCGCCTGGGCATCGCCGAAGGCACGGCGCGCCAGTACCTCAAGCAGGTGTTCGCCAAGACCGGCGTCGGCCGGCAGGCGGAACTGGTCGCGCTGCTGCGCAACCTGTGCTGAAACGCTGCGTGCCGCGCGCGCGACGGGCGCTCGTGCATGATGGACGCCTTCGGAAGCGATGCGCGATGCGCAGGGAGGACGGATGCAACTGGGCATGATCGGACTGGGCCGCATGGGCGCGAACATGGCGCAGCGGCTGCAGCGCGGTGGGCACGCAGTCGTAGGGTTCGACCCGACGCCCGGGGCGCGGGCGCGGGTGGAGGCGGAAGGCATCGCCACGTTCGATTCCCTCGAGGCGCTGGTCGCGTCGCTCGATACGCCGCGCGCGCTGTGGATGATGGTGCCGGCGGGCGCCGTGGTCGACGCGACCATCGATGCGCTGCAGCCGCTGCTGGCGGCGGGCGACGTGCTGGTCGACGGTGGCAACTCGTTCTACAAGGACAGCCAGCGGCGCGCGGAGGCGCTGCGCGAGGCCGGCATCGCCTATCTCGACGTCGGCACCAGCGGCGGCGTGTGGGGGCTGGCGGAAGGCTACAGCCTGATGGTCGGCGGCGACGCGCAGGCCGCTGCGCGCCTGTCGCCGCTGTTCCAGGCGCTGGCGCCGGCGCCCGATCGCGGCTGGGGCCACGTCGGGCCGAGCGGCGCCGGGCACTACGCGAAGATGATCCACAACGGCATCGAGTACGGAATGATGCAGGCCTATGCCGAAGGCTCCGCCATCCTCGAGCGCAAGCGCGAACTGACGCCCGACATCGCCCAGCTCGCGGAGATCTGGCGGCACGGCAGCGTGGTGCGCTCGTGGCTGCTCGACCTCGCCGCCGAAGCGCTGGTACAGAATCCGGGCCTCGACGGCATCGCGCCCTACGTCCCCGATTCCGGCGAAGGTCGCTGGACGGTGGCCGAGGCGATCGAACTCGACGTCGCTGCGCCGGTGATCACCCAATCGCTGATCGAACGCCTGCGCTCGCGCGACGACGATGCCTTCGCCGACAAGCTGCTCTCGGCGCTGCGCAACGCCTTCGGTGGCCATGCGGTGAAGCGCGACTGAGCGGTTCGGCCTCCGGCCTGGCGGCTCGCGTTCGATCGATGCCTGCCGTCGCAAGCTGCTGCCGGGCAGCCAGGCGCAGGCGATGGTGAGTCGCGGGACGCTGCCGGTGCTGGTGGTCCGCCTGAGGGCTTTCGCATCCATTCCCGACGCCCCGGCATCGTCATCCCGGCGCAAGCCGGGATCCATCTTGACTTCTTCGATGCCTGATCGCCGAAGGGAATCAACAGCAAAATGGATCCCGGCTTGCGCCGGGATGACGGGATTTGAGGTGCAAGAGGGCGGCTCGAAAAGCATCCCCGGTGTCGTTCTGGCGCATTGCGACCGTGTTCGCTCCCGGGAGGTCCGGCCTCAGCTCGTCGGAGCGCTCCGCGGATCAAGCTCGATCGCGCGCCCTTCAACAGCGCTGGCCTCGCCGGCCTCCAGCAGGCGCATCACGTCCAGCGCCTGCCGCGTGGTCACCGGCGCCTCGCCGCCATCCAGGATCGCATCGCGCATCGCGGCGTAGAACGCGCGGTAGTCCCCGGCCACGCCCTCGACGACGGACTCGACCGGCGCGCCGTCGACGATCCGCACCAGCGTCCCCGGCGACGGGTCGCGGCCCCAGCCGGGCGATCCGGGCGAGATGCCATCCTTCAGCATCGCCTCCTGCGCATCCAGCCCGCGCTTGCTGAAGCTGCCGCGCGTGCCGTGCGCGGCGAAGCGCAGGCCGCTCGCCGGCACCAGCGCACCCGCGTGCAGCACCACGCGCAGGCGCGGGTAGCGCAGCAGCACGTGGAAGAAATCGTCGACCACCGCGCCCTCGCGCTGCATGGCGATGTCGGCCTGGATCGACAGCGGCAGGCCGAACAGCTGCAGCGCCTGGTCGACCAGGTGCGGGCCGAGGTCGAACCACAGCCCCGCGCCCGGCCCCGCGCGCTCGCGCCAGCGGTCGGGCACCTGCGGCCGGAAGCGGTCGAAGTGCGAGTGCAGTTCGGCCATCTCGCCGAGCGTGCCGTCCTCGACCAGGGCGCGCAGGGCGAGGAAGTCCGCGTCCCAGCGCCGGTTCTGGAACACGCTGACGATGCGCCGCGCCTCTCCGGCCGCGGCCACCACGCGCCGGGCCTCGTCGAGCGAGGTGGTGAAGGGCTTGTCGACGACGACGTGGCGGCCGGCGCGCAGCGCGGCGATCGCCAGCGGCGCGTGCACGGCGTTGGGCGCGGCGATGACGACGAGGTCGATGGCGTCGTCGGCGAACGCGGCCTGCGGATCGCCGGTGACGCGTGCCTCGGGAAAATCGGCGTGGACCTTGCCGGCATCGCCGGACACCACCGTGTGCAGGCGCAGCCCGGGCGTGTGCGCGAGCAGCGGCGCGTGGAAGACCTTGCCGACGTAGCCGTATCCCACCAGCGCGACGTTGATCGGCGTGCTCATCGCCGCCCCCGCCCGGATGTCGGGGCGATACGGGCCGGGCTCACCAGCCGAACAGCTTGAAATAGGTCTGCGGCGGGTCGTCGCCCTCGCGCGTGGACAGCACGCGGCCGTCGCGCACGTACAGGTGGTAGGCCGGGCCGCGCGAGGGTTTCACGTGCACCACGCGCAGGTCGCCGTTGACGCGGTATTCGGTGATGACGTCGCCGTTGGCTTCGGTGCGGGTGTTCTCGACCGCACCCGGCGGGATCTCGACCGTGGCCGGCCCCGTCGTGGCGCAGGCGGCCAGCGCCAGCAGCAGCGCGGACAGGGCGATGGGCAGGAGGTGGGGGGTGTTGCGCATGGCGGGCATCCGGCGTGGATTCGGGGACATTATGCGCCGTGATGGCGGGGGTGGGGTGGGGAGGGCTGGAGCTCGGCGGTTCACCGTTCCTGTCGCGTGGCGACGCGTTCGTCATCCCGGTGGCGTCGGGTTTCGATTGGCGCGGCGTAGAATCGCCGTATGCCAAGACTCGTCCTGATCGATGGTTCCTCGTACCTGTTCCGCGCGTTCCACGCGCTGCCGCCGCTGACCAACGCCGACGGCGAGCCGACCGGCGCGCTGTTCGGCGTGGTCAACATGCTGCGCGCCACGCTCAAGGAGCAGCCCGACTACGCCGCCTTCGTGGTCGACGCCAGCGGGCCGACGTTCCGCGAGGCACTGTATCCGCAGTACAAGGCCAACCGCCCGCCGATGCCCGACGAACTGCGCGCGCAGGTCGAGCCGATGCTGCAGCTGGTCGAGGCGCTGGGCCTGCCGATCCTGCGCGTGCCGGGCGTGGAGGCCGACGACGTGATCGGCACGCTGGCGCTGCAGGGCGCGGCGGACGGCATCGACGTCACCATCTCCACCAGCGACAAGGATTTCGCGCAGCTGGTGCGCCCGCACGTCGAACTGGTCAACACCATGACCGGCAGCCGCATGGACGGCGACGAGGCGGTGATCGCGAAGTTCGGCGTGCGCGCCGACCAGATCGTCGACATGCTCGCGCTCATGGGCGACAGCATCGACAACATCCCCGGCGTGCCCAAGTGCGGGCCGAAGACCGCGGCCAAGTGGCTGGCCGAGTACGGCACGCTTGACGGCGTGGTCGCGAACGCCGGAGCGATCAAGGGCAAGATCGGCGAGAGCCTGCGCGAGGCGCTGCCCCAGCTGCCGCTGAGCCGGCAACTGGCGACGATCAAGACCGACGTCGCGCTCGACGTCGCGCCGCAGGCGCTGGGCCTGCGCGAACGCGACGTGGACGCGCTGCGCGGGCTGTACGCACGCTACGGCTTCAACCAGGCGCTGAAGGAGCTCGATGGTGCGCCGGCACCGTCCGTGCCGGAGAAGGAGCCCGGCAAGGCGCGCGGCAACGGCCGCTACGCCGCGCCGGCGGAAGCGGACGAAGCACCGCCGGCCGCGGAACTGTCGGCGCCCGGCGAGTACGAGGCGATCCTGGCGCGGGAACAGCTCGACGCGTGGATCGCGAAACTGCACCGCGCCGGCGAATTCGCGCTCGACACCGAGACCGATTCGCTCGACCCGATGCGCGCCAACCTCGTCGGCATCAGCTTCGCCGTCGAAACCGGCCGCGCCGCCTACCTGCCGCTCGGCCACGACTATCCCGGCGCGCCGGCCCAGCTCGACCGCGCGGCCGCGCTCGCCGCACTCAAGCCGCTGCTGGAGGACGCCGGCAGGCGCAAGCTCGGCCAGCACGGCAAGTACGACCTGCACGTGTTCCGCCGCCACGGCGTCGACGTGCGCGGCTATGCCGACGACACCATGCTGGAAAGCTTCGTGCTCAACTCCAGCCAGCGCCACGACATGGACTCGCTCGCCCAGCGCCTGCTCGGCTACGAGACGATTCCCTACGAGGCCGTGGCCGGCAAGGGCGCGAAGCAGATCCCGTTCTCCGCCGTCGCCATCGACGACGCCACGCGCTACGCGGCCGAGGACGCCGACATCACCCTGCGCCTGCATCGCGTGCTGGCGCCGAAGCTGGCGGCGGAACCGTCGCTGGAAGGCGTGTACCGCGACATCGAGATGCCGCTGGTACCGGTGCTCGAGCGCATCGAGGCCAACGGCGTGAAGATCGACGCCGACGAACTGCGCCGGCAGACCGCCGACCTGTCGCGGCGCATGCTGGCCGCGCAGCAGAAGGCGACCGAACTCGCCGGCCGCAGCTTCAACCTCGATTCGCCCAAGCAGCTGCAGGCGCTGCTGTTCGACGAACTGAAGCTGCCGGCGCTGGTGAAGACGCCCAAGGGCCAGCCGAGCACCAACGAGGAGGCGCTCGAGGCCATCGCCGACCAGCACGAGCTGCCGCGCGTGATCCTCGAGTACCGCGGCCTGGCCAAGCTGCGCAGCACCTACACCGAGAAGCTGCCGGAGATGGTGAACCCGCACACCGGCCGCGTGCACACCAGCTACCACCAGGCCGGCGCCGCCACCGGGCGGCTCGCCTCCAGCGATCCCAACCTGCAGAACATCCCGATCCGCACCGAAGACGGCCGCCGCATCCGCAAGGCCTTCGTCGCGCCGGAAGGCCGCAGGATCGTCGCTTGCGACTACTCGCAGATCGAACTGCGGATCATGGCGCACCTGTCCGAGGATGCCGGCCTGCTGGCCGCGTTCGCGGCCGGCGCCGACATCCATCGCGCCACCGCGTCGGAAGTGTTCGGCCGCAGGCTCGAGGACGTGACGCCGAACGAGCGCCGGGCCGCCAAGGCGATCAACTTCGGCCTGATGTACGGCATGAGCGCGTTCGGTCTGGCGCGCAACCTCGGCATCGGCCGCGGCGAGGCGCAGGAGTACATCGCCACCTACTTCTCGCGCTACCCCGGCGTGCGCGACTTCATGGAACGCACGCGGCAGCAGGCGCGCGACCAGGGTTTCGTCGAAACCGTGTTCGGCCGCCGGCTGTACCTGGAATACATCCAGCGCGGCACCCAGGGCCAGCGCGCCGGCGCCGAGCGCGCCGCGATCAACGCGCCGATGCAGGGCACCGCGGCCGACATCATCAAACGCGCGATGGTCGACATCGACGCCTGGCTGGCCGGGCAGGGCGGCCGGGCGCTGATGATCCTGCAGGTGCACGACGAACTCGTGTTCGAGGCCGACGCCGGCTTCGTCGACACGCTGCTGGGCGAAGTGCCGGCGCGAATGGCGGCTGCGGCGGAACTGCGTGTTCCACTGGTGGTCGATTCGGGCCTGGGGGACAACTGGGAAGAGGCGCATTGAGGCGGCGGCGGTGACGCCGGCGCATTCAGCTTTGTCGCGAGCGGCGGCCGCGGACCTCGATTTCCGCGCTAGTTTTGCGCGGTTTTCCGCGAAGCATGACTTTCGGCAGGGGGATGTAACGCATGTAACGCCGGTGGAAACGGCCTGATTGCGGCGGAAGTAAACGCAGGCTGAACTTTCCGGGAAACAGACCCCGATCTTCACGAACTCTCAATGTTCGGAATGGTCATATAGATCGCGACAGATGCAAGGTCTGTCGCAGATCTCTCCCATCCCCTGGAGCAGATCCCGGAACGAAGACTTCTCCCCGAGTCCCGTTCCCCGAGCCCCGCCGGCCCCCCCTGCCTGCGGGGCTTTTTATTGGGTAATTCCCAGGCGCGGGAATGATCCGTAGAAGGCCTTGTCACTGGAAAGCCTTGTCATCTCGACCGCAGGGAGAAATCTCGTCTCCGGTGCAGGGAAAGAAGATTTCTCCCTGCGGTCGAAATGACAAGGCCTTCCTGTTGCCCTGCGTCCGGGTTGCTCCGCCATCGCAGCCCGTCCGCATGAGTAGGGGTGGACTGAGGTGACGGGAGTCCGCGCCGATCGCCGACCCGCCGATCGACAAGCCGTCCCTGCTTTCGCCCGATCCCTGCCGCCGCCTTCATCCCGCCGATGCGAGAGTACGGCGTCCCTGCGAGGAGGCCGCCGCCGTGTCCGGATTGCTGGAGCTGTCGATGCCGTGGTGGGAGTTCGTGCTGCGCGCGATCGCGGTGTATGTCGTGCTGCTGTCGCTGGTGCGCCTGTCGGGCAAGCGCACGGTCGGGCAGTTCACGCCGTTCGACCTGATCGTGGTGGTGCTGCTCGGGACCGCGGTGCAGAACTCGCTGATCGGCGAGGACACGTCGCTGCCGGGCGGACTGATCCTCGCCGCGACCCTGGTCGCGCTGAACTGGCTCACCGGTTTCGTCACCGCGCGCCATCCCGCGCTCGACCGCCTCGTCGAAGGCAGCCCGGTCCTGCTCGCGCGCGACGGCGTGGTGTTCGAGGCCGCGCTGCGGCGGCAGTCGATCAGCCGCGCCGAGTTCGAGTCCGAGATGCGCGCGGCCGACTGCGCCGAGGCCGCGGACATCCGGCTGGCGGTGCTGGAGACCAACGGCCGCATCAGCATCGTCAAATGCGATCCGGGATAGCCGTGGGCGCTAGAATCGACGCACTGCCGTGCGCAAGATCATCCACATCGACATGGACGCGTTCTACGCGTCGGTGGAGCAGCGCGACGATCCGTCGCTGCGCGGCCGCCCCGTGGTCGTGGCCTGGCGCGGCGCGCGCTCGGTGGTGTGCGCGGCGTCCTACGAGGCGAGGAAGTACGGCGTGCGCTCGGCGATGCCGGCGATGCGCGCCGAGCGCCTGTGTCCGGATGCGGTGTTCGTGCCGCCGGACTTCGTGCGCTACAAGGTGGTGTCGCGGCAGGTGCGCGCGATCTTCCTCGACCATACCGACCTGGTCGAGCCGCTGTCGCTGGACGAGGCCTACCTCGACGTCACCGCGCCCAAGATCGATTCGCCCAGCGCCACCGCCACCGCACAGGCGATCCGCGCCCGCATCCGCGAGGAAACCGCGCTG
>JAFAEU010000234.1 GCA_023423855.1 Pseudomonadota bacterium
CACGCGCATGAAGGCGACGCGGTCGCGGTGCTGCGGATCCATGTTGGCCTGGATCTTGAACACGAAGCCGCTCAGCCTGTCCTCGGTCGGCGCGACCTCGCGGCCGGTGGTCGCGCGCGGCCGCGGCGATGGCGCGTGCTCGACGAAGAAGTCGAGCAGCGGCTGCACGCCGAAGTTGTTGACGCCGGAGCCGAAGAACACCGGCGTCTGCCTGCCGGCGAGGTACTCGTCGACGTCGAAGGCATGGCTGGCGCCCTGCACCAGCTCGAGTTCATCGCGCAATGCAGCGAGCATGTCGGCGCCGATGCGCTCCCCGAGGCCGGGGGCGTCGAGCGACGGGAAGATCGTCGAATCCTGGCGGGTGAAATTGCGCCCCTGCTCGTACAGGTGCACCTCGCCGGTGAGCAAGTGCACCACGCCCTTCAGGCGCTGGCCCATGCCGATCGGCCAGGTCACCGGCGCGCACTGGATGCCGAGCACGCTCTCCACTTCGTCCAGCAGTTCGATCGGGTCCTTGCCCTCGCGGTCGAGCTTGTTGATGAAGGTCATGATCGGCGTGTCGCGCATGCGGCACACCTCCATCAGCTTGATCGTGCGCTCCTCGACGCCCTTGGCCACGTCGATCACCATCAGCGCCGAGTCGACCGCGGTGAGCACGCGGTAGGTGTCCTCGCCGAAGTCGGCGTGGCCGGGCGTGTCGAGCAGGTTGACGATGTGGCCTTCGTAAGGGAACTGCATCACCGACGAGGTCACCGAGATGCCGCGCTCCTTCTCCAGCGCCATCCAGTCCGAAGTCGCGTGGCGCGCGGCCTTGCGGCCCTTGACGCTGCCCGCCATCTGGATCGCGCCGCCGAACAGCAGCAGCTTCTCGGTCAGCGTGGTCTTGCCGGCGTCGGGGTGCGAGATGATCGCGAAGGTACGGCGGCGGGCGGCTTCGGCGGGAACTTGCGACATGGCGAAGGCACGCGGTGCGCGTGCCGGGGTCCGGTACGGGAAGGGCGGCAATTATACGGGGCGGGTGGGGTTTGGCGCTCCGGCTGTCGTTGCGTCCCCGAGGTTCCGCTGCGCTTGTCCACCGTTTTCCGGTCGCCCGTACGCTTCCGGTTGTCATCCCGAACGAAGTGAGGGATCTCATGCCCGGAAGCCAGATCCCTCACTTCGTTCGGGATGACATCGGATGGGACCGGACGGCAGTGGCCCGGTGGGAACGCTAGTCGCCGCCCGCCTGCGCATCGCCGAAGCGCAGGATCCCCTGCGGACCGAACATCCGGAACGGCAGCGATTGCAGCCGCATGCCGCGGTTGGCCTGGAGCACGAAGTGCAGGTGCGGCGCGGTGCTGCGCCCGGTGTTGCCGGACAGGCCGATGACCTGCCCGCGGCGCACGCGCTGGCCGAGCCGGGCCAGCACGCCGCCCGGCTGCAGGTGCGCATACAGCGCCATGGTGCCGTCGTCGTGCAGGATGCGGATGAAGTTGGCGCGGGCGACTAGGGCGTCCTCGTCCTCGCCGGGCGCAGCGTCGGCAAAGCCGGCCTCCGATTGCATCACCACGCCGTCGCGCGCGGCGACAACTGCGGTGCCGACCGGCGCCGCGAAATCCACCGCGTGGCGGTTCTCGGCGTCGGCGTGGCTGAAGCCGCCGCCCCAGGCCTGCTGGATGCGCAGCGCGGCGGTCTGCAGCGGATACAGGTACTCGACCTCGCGCGGGCGCGCGTTCGGCGTGCCGGGCACGGCCACCACGCGCAGTCGTGGCGTGCCCGAGGCGATGCGCGCGAGCAGCGCACCCGACTGCGCCGGCACCGTGCCGCGCGCAGGCAGCGGCGGATCGCTCGCGAACGGCCCGCCGCCGTCGGCATGCAGCATCACCTCGATCGGCCCGGCGAGCAGGTTGTCGACCAGGGCCAGCGCCCCGTCCTGGCCGGCCTCGACGCGAAGGCGCGCGATCGCCGCGGCCTCGATCGGCACTTCGACCCGCGCGACCTGCTGCGCCGGCACCCGCGCGTCGACATGGTCGGCGTACTGCGGCCGGCCGGCGGCGTCGGTCCAGCGATAGACCTCGGTCGCCTGCGCGGCGGCAATGCCCAGCGCGACCGCCGCGACCCCCGCCGCCAGTGCGCCGCGTTTCACTGCATGCAGGCCGGATCGAGGCCGAGCGCCTGCGCAACGTCGCGCAGGTCGAAGGCGGCGACCGCCTTGTCGTTGTGGACCGCGAACAGCACGCCCGACGGGAACCGCGCGGTGGCGCCGGCGTGCAGCGCGATGCCGTCGGTCCAGGCCGTGACCTGTCCGGAGAACGCGCCGCGCGGCGCCAGCGTGGTCCGGTCGAACACGCGGAAGATCGTCAGCGGATGCAACTGGTCGGCGGCCAGCCAGTAGCCGGCGTCGGCGTCGCAGGTCCACAGCGCGATGCCCTCCGGCTCGCCCTGGAACACGCCTTCGGGAACACCGCCGCCGGTGAAGCGGCCATCGAGCGTGTACTCGCGCAGGGTGGCGGCATGGCGCCGGTCCTCGTCCGCGACCAGCAGGCGGTCGTGCGCCGGATCGCCCACCAGCGACTCCACCATGCGCAGCGCGGTCGCCTCGCGGGTGTCGCCGAAGGCCCCGACGTGTTGCGCGGCCGGCCGGCCTTCGCCGTCGATGCGGACGCGGTAGCGGCGCACGCGCCGGTCGAGCTGGTCGAACGGCGGCACGACGTCGAAGCGCGCGCCGTCCATGAAGCTGTCGGTGACGTACAACTGCAGTTCGCCGACCTCGGCTTCGTGCGCCCACAGCCCGTACGGGCTGCGCAGTTGGCCTTCGCCGAAGCTGCCCAGCGGCGTGAACGCAGGCAGCCGGAATATCTGCACCCGGCGGTTGTCGCGTTCGGAGACGAACAGCAGGTCGCCGTGGACGAACACGCCGTTCGGGCGCAGGAACTCGCCGTCCGCGGCGCCCTTGCGGCCCACGGTGCGCAGTTGCTCGCCGCTGTCGGCGTCGAACACCACCAGTTCGTGCGTCTTCTTGGCGGTGGCGATCAGCCAGGTCGTGCCGTCCTCGGCCGGCCAGGTGGCGAGCGAATCGAGCTCGTCGTCCGGGTTTTCGTGGCTGACGTAGCGCTCGGCCACGGTGACGACGCCGGCGGGCGGCGGGGTAGCCGCGGCGGAGGTCGGCGCGGACGAGGATTGCTGGCGCGGGGTCGCGCAGGCGGACAGCAGCAGGGCCGCCAGGAGGGGGAGGGGGAGGCGCATCGCGAAATTATGGCCGGAACGCGGCCTGAAGAGCGATATCGCTTCATCGGCATGAAGCGATTGACAAGCGTCGAAACCGCAGGCAAGCTGGCCGCCATCCATCGAGACCGGCTGAGGGACAGGCCCGAAGACGCCGGGGCAACCTGATGGGGACGATCGCAAGGTCGTGCCCGTCGCGGTGCCAAGTCCTGCGGGGACCTGAGCGTCCACCGGAAGATGGTTGCGCAACGCCCCCGCGGCGGATGCGCATCGGCCGGCAGCGACCGGCGTCTTCCGATCCCCGCAAGCATCGATGGCCGTCCTTCCACCGGATCGCGCCATGAGCCTTGCCGACGTTCCCACCGCCACGCTTGCGCCGCTCGACGAAGTCGCGTCGCTGCCGCTGCGCGTGCCTGCGCCCGGCGTGCCGCAGGCGCGGCGCGGCGAGATCGAGCTGCCCCTGCAACTGCGCCATGCCGGCCCGCGCAGCGTGCGCATCGCCTGGGAGCTCAGCGGCCCGGCGGATGCGCCGGTGGTGTTCGTGGCCGGCGGCATCTCGGCGCACCGGCACATCGCCGCCAATCCGCAGTTCCCGGAAGCCGGCTGGGCCAACGACCTGGTCGGCGGCGGACGCGCGCTCGATCCCGCGCGCTGTCGGCTTCTCGGCTTCGACTACGTCGGTGCCGACGGCCGCATCGACGCGCCGATCGACACCGCCGACCAGGCCGACGCCGTCGCCGCGCTGCTCGACGCGCTGGGCATCGCCTCGCTGCAGGCCTTCGTCGGCTACTCCTACGG
>JAFAEU010000378.1 GCA_023423855.1 Pseudomonadota bacterium
GAGGTGCGCCGCGCGCTGTACCGGCTCGGCGGCCGCGCGACCGCGCCGGCGCGGGTGCCCGAAGTCCTGCCGCCGCCGCTGCCTGCGCATCGCCTGCGCGATGAGATCGCGCGCACCGAACTGCTCGGACGCACCGGCGACGGCAAGCAGATCCGGCTGGCGGCCTGCGGTGAAGGCTCGCCGCTGCTGCTCGAGATCGGGCGGCTGCGCGAGCGCGCCTTCCGCTCGGTGGGGGAGGGCACCGGCCGCGCCCGCGACATCGACGGCTACGACCTCGACTACGAGCACCTGCTGGTCTGGGACGACGCGGCCTCGCGCATCGCCGGCGCGTATCGCATCGCCCGCGGCGCGGCCTTGCTGTCGAAGCGCGGGCCCGGCGGGCTCTATACCGCCTCGCTGTTCCGCTACGCGGACGCCGCGCTGCCGCGCCTGGCCGAGGGCATGGAGCTCGGGCGCAGCTTCGTCGATCCCGACTATCGCGGCGGACGCAGCCTCGACTACCTGTGGCAGGGCATCGGCGCCTACCTGCAGCGCCATCCGCAGGTGCGCTACCTGTACGGCGCGGTGTCGATCAGCGCGGCGCTGCCGGCGGCGGCGAGCGCGAAGATCGTCGGCTATTACCGCCACCACCACGGCGTCGACGGCGAGCCGCTGGCGGTGGCGCGCCGGCCATATCCCGAAACCGCCGCGCCGGCATGCGTGGAGGAGGACGCGGACGCGGCCTTCGACCGGCTCAGGGACGAACTGTCCGGCTACGGCGTGTCCGTGCCGATGCTCTACCGCCAGTACACGGCGCTGTGCGAGCCCGGCGGCGCGCGCTTCCTCGCGTTCGGCGTGGACCCGGATTTCAGCGATTCGATCGACGGCCTGATCGAGGTCGACCTGCACCGCATCCGCGCCGGCAAGGGCGCGCGTTACCTGCGGCCGCGCGCCGCCGAAGGAGCGATCGCATGAAAGCGAGATCCCCGATGCTGCCGCCGCGCCGCAGCGTGTTCGTGTCCGACGTGCACCTGGGCTCGCGCCACTGCCACGCCGCCGAATTCGCCGATTTCCTCGAACGGCTGCAGTGCGAACGCCTCTACCTGGTCGGCGACATCGTCGACCTGTGGTGGATGTCGATGCGCCGCGCGGCGTGGAGCCCGGCGCACAACCGCGTGGTCGAGGCCCTGCACGGGCTCTCGCGCGAGGGCACCGAGCTGCTCTACGTGCCCGGCAACCACGACCGCTCCGTGCGCCGCTTCTGCGGCCTGATGCTGCCGGGCATGCAGGTGCGCCGCCGCGCGATCCACGTCACCGCCGACGGCCGCCGCCTGCTGGTCGTGCACGGCGACGACTACGACAGCATCACCCACTTTGGCGGCCTGCAGGAGCGCTTCGGCGACTGGCTGTACTACCGCATCCTCACCGGCAACCGCGTGCTCAACCGCCTGCGCCGGCGAATGGGCATGCGCTACTGGTCGTTGTCGGAGTTCCTGAAGCGGCGCAGCGGGGCGGCAGAGCGCTACATCGAGCGCTTCGTTCAGGCGGGCCTGGACGACGTCCGCGCGCGCGGGCTCGACGGCATCATCTGCGGCCATATCCACCGCGCCGCGCTGTTCGGTCGCGACGGACTGGTCTACGCCAACGACGGCGATTGGGTGGAAAGCCTGACAGCCCTGGCCGAAGGCCACGACGGTACGCTGCAACTGCTCTCGCACCACGGCGAGGTGCTCGCAGAACTGCCGCCGCGGCTGCGGTTGGTGTCCAGCGGGCCGGTGGCGCGCGCCGCCTAGGACCTGCTTCTGGTCCGAAAAGTTCGAAGTCCTCGCCGGCGGCTATCGTTCCGGCAACGTGATGTTGGCATTCGTCATCCCGAGCGCAGCGAGGGATCTGTTTTTGCAGGCGCATGAAACACAGATCCCTCGCTGCGCTCGGGATGGCATCGGTACGGGTGTCATCCTCCCGAATGGACCGGCCATGGCAGGCCTCGATGGCGGCTGAACATCCGTGCCGCGGGACCATCGATCGCGCGCGAGGATCGGATAGGCTCCGCCGATGGACTCCATCACCCAGATCCTGCTCGGCGCCTCGGTCGCCGGTGCCGTCGTCCCTCCCGCGCATCGCCGCGCCGCCATGCTCGCCGGCGCCGTGCTCGGCACGCTGCCCGACCTCGACTCGTTCCCGATCCGGCTGTTCACCGACGATCCCGTGGCGCTGATGACCCTGCACCGCGGCTTCAGCCATTCGCTGTTCGTGCTGCCGCTGCTGGCGTGGGCGATCTGGGCCTTCTATCGCTCGCGCGGCAAGCGCGTGGCCGAATCACCGCGGCGCTGGTTCTGGGCGATCCAGCTGGCGCTGGTCACGCATCCGCTGCTCGATGCCTTCACCGTCTACGGCACGCAGTTGCTGTGGCCGCTGGCGACGCCGCCGGTGATGTGGTCGAGCGTATTCATCATCGACCCGGGTTACACGCTCTGGCTGCTGCTGGGCGTCGCGGTCGCCGTCTTCGCCGGCCCGAAGCCATTCGCGCAGCGGGCGCTGGTGGCCGGCCTCGCGCTGGGCACGGCCTACCTGGGCTGGTCGCTGGTCGCGAAGGCCCTGGTCGAACGCGAAGCGGAGCGCGCGCTGGCCGCGCTCGGCCTGCAGGACGCGCCGCGCTTCTCGGTGCCGATGCCGTTCAACACCCTGCTGTGGCGGGTGGTGGCGATGACGCCGGACGGCTTCGTCGAGGGCGAGCATTCGCTGGTCGCGGACGGTCGACCCATCGCATTCCGGCGATACGGTTCCGACGTCGCCGCGCTCGCGCAGGTTGGCGGACTGCCGACGGTGCAGCGGCTGGCGTGGTTCAACCACGGCTTCATGAAGGCGCAGGTGCGCGAGGGCAGGCTCGTGCTCAGCGACCTGCGCATGGGCGCCGAGCCCGACTACAGCTTCAACTTCGCCGTGGCGGAACGCGACGGCGACGGCTGGCGAGAAATCGCGCCGGAACAGCTGTCGTGGCCGTGGGAGGCGCGCCGCCGCCTGCCGGAGATGTGGGACCGCATCTGGAGCGAACCTGCGTCGCCGTCCGTGCCGTCTGCCGCGGATGCCGGCGGCAGCGCGCCCGCGCCCGGGGAGCGCCCCTACGCCGGGAACCAGTAGCGGGTCAGGTGGAAGAACACCGGCGCGGCGAACACCACCGAATCCATCCGGTCCATCATCCCGCCGTGGCCCTCGATCATGCGCCCCCAGTCCTTGGCGCCGAGGCTGCGCTTGACCGCCGACAGCGCCAGCCCGCCGCAGACGCCGGCGACCACGATCACCGTCGCCATGCCCGCCGCCTGCGGCGGCGAGAACGGCGTCATCCACCACAGCGCGGTGCCGATGCCGACCGCGGCGAGGCCGCCGCCGACCAGCCCCTCGACGGTCTTGGACGGGCTTACCGCCGGCGCCAGCTTGCGCCGCCCGAACAGCTTGCCGAACACGTACTGCATCACGTCGCTGATCTGCACCACCAGCATCAGGTAGAGCAGCAGCAACTGGCCCTGCCCGGGCGGCGCGTCCGGATGCAGGATCATCAGCGCCGGCGCGTGGCTGATGCAGTAGATCGCCACCATCGTGCCCCACTGGATCTTGGTGGTGCGTTCGAGGAAATCTGTGGTGTCTCCGCCGAACACCGCCAGCACCGGCAGCGACAGGAAGGCGTAGAC
>JAFAEU010000379.1 GCA_023423855.1 Pseudomonadota bacterium
ACGGCGCGCGCCCGACCTGGCCGTGCGGCGCGTGGTCTGCCTCGGCTCGCCGCTGCGCGGCAGCGGCACGGCGCGCGCGCTGGGTGCGCATCGCTGGTCGGCGCCGGTGCTCGGCCGCAGCGCCGGACTGCTGCTGCGCGGGTTCGAGCGCTGGGACGGATCGGCGCAGGTGGGGATGGTGGCCGGCAACGTCCCGCGCGGGGTAGGGCGGCTGCTGGCGGCGGTGGACGCGGCCTCGGACGGGACCGTGGGCGTCGAGGAGACGCGGCTGCCGGGCCTGTGCGACCACTGCCTGGTGGCGTCGAGCCACAGCGGGCTGGTGCTCTCGCCCGAGGCCGCGCGGCAGGCGGCGGCGTTCCTGCGCGACGGTCACTTCGAGCATCCGCCGCCGCGCCCGACCGTATAATTCGCGCTTTCCCGTACGCACTGGTCAATCCATGGGACGTGGTCCTTCCATCGAAGCACGCAAGAACGCCGTCGACGCGCAGCGCGGCAAGATCTTCACCAAGATCATCCGCGAGATCGGCGTCGCCGCCCGCGCCGGTGGCGGCGACCCCGGCGGCAACCCGCGCCTGCGCGCCGCGATCGACAAGGGCCTGGCGGTCAACATGAGCAAGGACGTGATCGAGCGCGCGATCAAGAAGGCCACCGGCGAGCTGGAAGGGGTCGAGTACGAGGAGATCCGCTACGAGGGCTACGCCCCCGGCGGCGTCGCGGTGATCGTCGACTGCCTGACCGACAACCGCGTGCGCACCGTGGCCGACGTGCGCCATGCCTTCGGCAAGTTCGGCGGCAACCTCGGCACCGAAGGCTCCGTTGCCTTCATGTTCAGGAAGCTGGGCGTGCTGTCCTACGGCCAGGGCGCGGACGAGGAGAAGATCACCGACGCCGCGATCGAGGGCGGCGCCGACGACGTCGTCGTCTACCCCGAGGACGGCGCGATCGACGTGCTGACCTCGCCCGAGTCCTTCGCCGAAGTGAAGCAGGCGATGGAAGCTGCCGGCCTCGCGCCGGAACTGGCCGAGGTGACCCTGCGCGCCGACAACGACATCGCGGTCGACGGCGACACCGCGCAGCAGGTGGTGAAGCTGCTGCGCTGGCTGGAGGACATGGACGACGTGCAGAGCGTGTACTCGAACGCGGAACTGGGCGACGAGGCGTATGGTTGATTGGCGGGAATCGGGAGTCGGGAGTCGGGAATCGTCGAAGGGCGGTTCCCGATCCGTTTGCGCGACCGCTTTTCAGATTCCCGGCTCCCGATTCCCGATTCCCGCTACATGACCCGCATCCTCGGCATCGACCCCGGCTCCCGACACACCGGCATCGGCATCATCGACGTCGACGAGGCGGGGCGGGCGACGCACGTGTTCAATACTGCGCTGGTGCTGCTGGGCGATGGCGACTTCTCCGTGCGGCTCAAGCGGCTGCTGCTGGGCCTGTCGCAGGTGATCGAGCAGTGGCGGCCGCAGGAAGTGGCGATCGAGCGCGTGTTCCTGGCGCGCAACCCGGATTCGGCGCTCAAGCTCGGGCAGGCGCGCGGCGCCGCGATCAGCGCGGTGGTGCTGCGTGACCTGCCGGTGCACGAGTACGCGGCGAAGGAAGTGAAGCTGGCGCTGGTCGGCCGCGGCGGCGCCGAGAAGGCGCAGATCCAGCACATGGTCGGGATCATGCTCAACCTGCACGGCAAGCTGCAGGCCGACGCCGCCGACGCGCTGGCGATCGCCATCACCCATGCGCACGTGCGCGCGACGGCGCGGCGGCTGGGCGTCAGTACACAGCAGGCCTGGAGCCGGAAGTGAATCGCCCAATCCCGTCATTTCTGCGAAAGCAGGAATCCATTTTGATTTTTCTTCCCGTCGCGATCGCGCCCCCGGAAAGGAAAATGGATTCCTGCTTTCGCAGGAATGACGGAAGGAAAAAGGACGGGGGAGACAGCGAATGATCGGACGCTTGAAAGGCACGCTCGTCCACAAGCAGCCGCCCTGGCTGGTCGTCGACGTCCACGGCGTCGGCTACGAACTGGAGGCGCCGATGAGCACCTTCTACGACCTGCCCGACGTCGGCGGCGAGGTGGCGCTGTTCACCCACTACGCGCAGAAGGAGGACAGCGTCTCGCTGTACGGCTTCCTCACCGAGGCCGAGCGCCGCCTGTTCCGCGACGTGCAGAAGGTCAGCGGCATCGGCGCGAAGATCGCGCTGGCGGTGCTGTCGGGCGCCTCGGTCGGCCAGTTCGCGCTGCTGGTGCAGTCCGGTGACGTGGCGGCGCTGACCCGGATCCCCGGCATCGGCAAGAAGACCGCCGAGCGCATCGTGGTGGAGCTGCGCGACCGCGCAGCGGACTTCACGGGCGGCGCAGCGGTGGCCGGGGCGGGCCAGGTCCCGGCCGACCCGCTGTCCGAGGCGACGGTCGCCCTGCAGCAGCTCGGCTACAAGCCGACCGAGGCGCAGAAGATGGCCAGGGCCGCCGCCGCCGACGGCGACCGCGCTGAAACCATCATCCGAAAAGCGCTACAGTCCGCGCTTCGCTGACAGCCCCCACTGTCGCCGGCCGACCATCGACATGTCGCAAGCTGCAGGCAAGCCCGCCACGGGACACGGCGCCCATCCGCACGGCCACGGCAGCATCGGCCTGTTCGGGCTCGTCGTCGGCGCCATCGGCGTCGTCTTCGGCGACATCGGCACCAGCCCGCTGTACACCATCCGCCAGGCGTTCTCGCCGCACTACGGGCTGGTCGCCAACCACGACACCGTGCTCGGCGTGCTGTCGATGATCTTCTGGTCGCTGACGATCGTGGTCACGCTCAAGTACGTGACCATCATCATGCGCGCCGACAACGACGGCGAGGGCGGCATCATGGCGCTGATGGCGCTGGCCCAGCGCTGCTTCCCGAAGGATTCGCGCACCGCGTACGGGGTCGGCATCCTCGGCATCCTCGGCGCGGCGCTGTTCTTCGGCGACGGCGTGATCACGCCGGCGATCTCGGTGCTGTCGGCGGTCGAGGGCCTGGAGGTCGTGGCGCCGGGCCTGCACCACTGGATCGTGCCGATCACGGTGCTGGTGCTGGTCGCGCTGTTCGCCACCCAGCGCTTCGGCACGGCGAAGGTCGGCAAGGTGTTTGGTCCGATCACGGTGCTGTGGTTCGTCACGCTCGCGGTGCTGGGAGTGATGAACATCCTGCACGAGCCCGAGGTGCTGCACGCGATCAACCCGTGGTGGGCGGCGCGGTTCTTCGTCGAGCACAGCTGGGGCGGCATCTTCATCCTCGGCGCGGTGGTGCTGGCGGTCACCGGCGGCGAGGCGATCTACACCGACATGGGCCATTTCGGCGCCAGGCCGATCCGCTACGCCTGGTACTTCTTCGTGCTGCCGTCGCTGATGCTCAACTACCTCGGCCAGGGCGCGCTGGTGCTGGAAGACCCGGCCGCGATCCGCAACCCGTTCTACGTCGGCGTGCCGGACTGGGCGCGCTGGCCGATGATCGTGCTGGCGACGATGGCGACCGTGATCGCCTCGCAGGCGGTGATCACCGGCGGCTATTCGATCGCGCGCCAGGCGATGCAACTGGGCTACATCCCGCGGATGCGGATCCGGCACACCTCGCGCGACACCATCGGCCAGATCTACATCCCCGGGATCAACTGGACGATGATGGTCATCGTCATCGGCCTGGTGCTGAGCTTCCGCACCTCGTCGGCGCTGGCCGCGGCCTACGGCATCTCGGTGTCGGCGACGATGCTGATCGACACCCTGCTGCTGGCGATCGTCGCGCGCGCGCTGTGGCCGAACTGGCGGCGCTGGGTGCTGCCGCTGTGCGCGCTGTTCCTGGTGATCGACGGGGCGTTCCTCGTCGCCAACGGCGCCAAGGTGCTGCAGGGCGCGTGGTTCCCGGTGGTGCTGGGGATCGTGCTGTTCGTCCTGCTGCGCACCTGGCGGCGCGGCCGGCAGATCCTGCACGAGGAGGTGCAGAAGGAAGGCATCCGCCTCGACGCCTTCATCCCCGGCCTGATGCTGGCGCCGCCGGTGCGGGTGCCGGGGACGGCGGTGTTCCTGACCAGCGACAAGGGCGTGGTGCCGCACGCGCTGATGCACAACCTCAAGCACAACAAGGTGCTGCACGAGCGCAACGTGTTCCTGACCG
>JAFAEU010000345.1 GCA_023423855.1 Pseudomonadota bacterium
GGCGGGGATCCAGCGTCTTTGCGCCTTCGTGCAGAAGAGAATGACCAGAAGCCCGGGCGTTTTTCGACCGCATGACCCCTCCCGATCCCTGACTCGTCACGAAAGACGCTGGGTCCCCGCCTTCGCGGGGATGACGTCTGTCTAGTTCGCCGGCAATGACACGCGTTCCGGTCGCTGGCTGGACGGCCCCCTGGCCGCCGCCGGTACTGCGTCAGCCGGCAACCCACCGGCGGCCACAAGCCCCGGCACCGCCCCCCATGGCGCGTGCGTCTTCCGCGGCTCCCCGGCAATCCATCCACGCCACCCGCTGTTCCACCGCCGGAACAGCCGCGCGCCGTAGAATGCGCCCCTTGCCGCGCGTCGCGTTCCGTAGCCGCGGCCCTGCCCCCACGGTGTCCGATGCGTCCCTCCCCTGCATCGGTCGGCCCCGCTTCCGCGTCTTCGCTCGCCATCGTCCTCGCGCTGGCGGCGGTGTACCTGATCTGGGGTTCGACCTACCTCGCCATCCGCTTCGCGCTGGAGGGCGGCTGGCCGCCGCTGCTGATGGGCGGTCTCCGCTTCTTACTGTCGGGCACGCTGCTGTACGCGGTGCTGCGCCTGCGCGGAGTCGCCGCGCCCACACGCGCGCAGTGGCGCAACGTCGCGTTCATGGGCCTGCTGCTGCTCGCGGTCGGCAACGGCCTGGTCTGCATCGCCGAGCAGACGGTGTCGTCGGGCCTGGCGGCGGTCGCGGTGGCGTCGGTGCCGCTGTGGATGGCGCTGTTCGCGGCGCTGCGCGGCGAGCATCCGCGGCGCATCGAATGGATCGGCCTGGGCATCGGCTTCATCGGCGTGGCCTGGCTCAACGCCGGCAGCAGCCTGACCGCCACGCCGGGCGGGCTGGTCGCGCTGCTGGTCGCCGCGATCGCCTGGGCCTACGGCTCGATCTGGAGCCGCGGCCGCGACCTGCCCGCGCCGTTCATCGGCGCCGCGGCGCAGATGCTGTGCGGCGGCGCGGTCATGCTGGTCGCCGGCCTCGCGCTCGGCGAGCGCTTCGACGGCTGGCCGACGCTGCACGGCACGCTGTCGGTCGGCTATCTCGCCAGCTTCGGTTCGATCGTCGGCTTCAGCGCCTACGTCTGGCTGCTGCACCACGTGCGGCCGGCGCTGGCGGGCAGCTACGCCTACGTGAACCCGGTGATCGCCGTGGTGCTCGGCGCCTGGCTCGCCGGCGAACGCTTCGGCGCGCACGACATCGGTGCGATGGGCGTGGTGCTGCTGGGCGTGGTCGCGATCACCCTGGCCAAGGCGAAGAAGGCGGCGATGCCAGCCGCCGCGGACGTGGACGCATGAACCCGGCGCAGCTCGATCGTCGCGGCCTGTGGATCGCGGTCGGCGCCTTCGTCATCTGGGGGCTGATGCCGCTGTACTGGCACCTGCTCAAGGTGGTGCCGTCGCTGCAGATCGTGCTGCACCGCGCCGTGTGGTGCGCGATCCTGGTCGCGGCCTGGCTGACGCTGCGCGAGGGCCGCGGCTGGTTCCGCGCGGTGGTGGCGCAGCCGCGACTGGCGGCGATGCTGGCGATGTCCGGCACCCTGATCGCCTTCAACTGGGGCCTGTACGTGTGGGCGGTAAACAGCGGGCACGTGGTCGAGACCAGCCTGGGCTACTTCATCAACCCGCTGCTCAACGTGGTGATCGGCGTGCTGTTCCTGCGCGAGCGACTGTCACCGGCGCAGTGGGTCGCGGTGGCGCTGGCCGCGGGCGGCGTGCTGTGGCTGACCTTCAACTACGGCAGCTTCCCGTGGATCGCGCTGTGCCTGGCGACCTCGTTCGCGCTGTACGGGCTGATCCGCAAGTTCGCCGCGGTTGAGGCGGTGCGCGGGCTGGGTGTGGAAAACATGTTCATGTTCGTCCCCGCGCTGCTGGCGCTGCTGTGGTTCGAACTGCAGGGCGAGGGCGGCTTCTTCTCGCTGCGCTGGGGCGGCTGGATCGACGCGCTGCTGGTGTTCGGTGGCGCGCTGACCGCGATCCCGCTGATCTTCTTCGCCTACGCGGTGCGGCGCGTGCCGCTGAGCGTGGTCGGGCTGCTGCAGTACATCGGGCCGACCCTGCAGCTGCTGCTGGGCGTGTTCTTCTTCGGCGAGGCCTTCGGCCAGGATCGCGCGGTCGGCTTCGGCTTCATCTGGATCGGGCTGGCGGTGTTTGCGTTCGACGGTTTCCTCGCTGCGCGGCGGAGGATCGTCGCGCAGCAGGCGTGATCAGCCGGCCGCCGGCGCGCCATGCGGCGCGGCCAGGGCCAGCGGCTGCGGGCAGAACCGCTTCGGCGAGGCGTTGTCGAGCCAGTCGATCACCGTCGGCGCCAGCAGGTCCAGCCGCATCGGCAGGCTGATGTGGTCCTCGCCGGGCACTTCGACGTAGTGCGCGCGCGGCGCGGCGGCGGCCAGCGCGCGGCCGTGCGCCACCGGCACGTGCTCGTCCTCGCGGCCGTGCAACAGCAGCACGCAGGCCGGCACCTGCGCCAGCGCGGCGCCGACGTCGACCTGGTCGAGCGGCAACCGCAGCGTGTCGCCGGCGGTAACGATCGCGCGCTCCAGCGCGGCGTCATCCATCCGCCAGCGCAGCCAGCGGTGGGTGAACTGCTGGGCGACGGTTTCCGGCGCCTTGTGCAGCAGGTGCGGCACCATGTCGCGGATCGCGTGGCCGGCGTTGGCGAAGGATTCGATCGCGACCACGTTGTCGACCTGCATCCCCAGCTCGCGCGCGCTGAAGATCGCGGTCGCCGCGCCGTAGGACACGCCCATCACGTGCAGCGGCCCGACGATCTCGCCCCGTGCGCGCAGGGCCGCGACCGCATCGGCCACGTCGCGCGCCTCGCGCAGGCCGTAGCCGGACGGCGCCGCGCCCGAGCGGCCGTGGTTGCGCAGGTCGAGGCTGATCGTGCGGTAGCCGGCCTGCGCCAGCTGCAGCGACCACGGCAGCAGCGAACCGCCGTCCATCATCCAGCCGTGCAGCAGCAGCACGGTGCCGCGCGGCGCGACCGGCTTTGCGGTGGGCGCGTCGAAGTCGAGGCTGAAGTCCATGCGCCCGCGCTGCGTGCCGTCGGGACGATAGGCATAGTCGAGCCGGTAGGCGCCGGGATCGAACGCGCGCCAGAACAGCGATACGCCCGCGGACGTGGCCACGCGTCCCTCGCGGTGCGGCAGGCGCGCGATCGCCTGTTCGATGCGCGCGCTCGGCAGCAGCGGCGAGGCGCCGCCGGGCGCGACCAGGCGATGGCTCAGCGCGCTGCCGCCGTCGGGCCAGGCGAAGCCGGCCAGCAGCAGGCAGGTGCACAGGATCGGCAGCGCGCGGCGCATCGGCGGCGGTCCATGTCGGAAAAAAGGTTGCAAAGGTTAGGACCGACGCGCGCGGCCTTCTACCGCGATTCGATGACAGTGCGATGACAGCACGGCCGGCATTCAGCATTAGAATCGGCGTTTTCGCCTTTCCCCACCCCCGGCAAGCACCATGGCTCCCAGCAACGCACTCCTGCGCGGCAGCATCGTCGCGCTCGTCACGCCCATGCACGAGGACGGCAGCGTCGACTA
>JAFAEU010000415.1 GCA_023423855.1 Pseudomonadota bacterium
ACCCTGGCGCTGATCGCGCAGCACCGGGTGTTCGGCCACGCCATTCCCGGCATCGTCGAGCCCGACCTCGGCCAGTACACCCACCTCGGCGACGCGGTGACCAAGACCGACGGCAAGGTCGACGACCCCAACGATCCGGATTCACCCAACGACGACCGGCTGGCCTTCACCACCAACACCACCGCGCTCAACTACGGCTCGGCCGCCGCGCTCGCCGCCGCCAGCCGCGCGCTGCGCGGCCATGACGACGCGCTGGCCGAGGAGTGCCTGGCCACCGCAAAGAAGGTGTGGGCGTTCGAGCACTCGCGCGAGCCGAACCTGTTCCGGGTCGGCAACACCACCGGCGGCGATCCCGAGGACGAGGAGTTGCGCGCGGCGGTGCAACTGCTGCTGACCACGGGCGAGGCGAAGTACGCCGCGCGCATCGCCGAACTGTGGCCGGCGATCGACACGCGTTTCCCGACCAACGCCGCCCATGCGCTCGCGGCCCTGCCGAAGATGGACGAGGCCTTCCGCGCGAAGCTGCGCACGCGCGCCGCGGCGTTCAGGGCCGAGCGCGAGGCGATGGTGGCCGAGAACCCCTACGGCGTCCTGATCACCCGCGGCGGCTGGGCCGGCAACGGCGCAGTGATCGGCATGGCCAGCACCAACTACCGCCTGCACAAGGCCTTCCCGGACCTGTTCGACATCGAGCCGACCCTGCAGGGCCTGAACTACCTCTACGGCACCCACCCGGACTCGAACCTCTCGTTCGTCTCCGCCGTTGGCGCGAAGTCCAAGCAGGTCGCCTACGGCAGCAACCGTGCCGACTTCTCCTTCATCGCCGGCGGCATCGTCCCCGGCGTGCTGGTGCTCAAGCCGGACTTCCCCGAGAACAAGGAGGACTGGCCGTTCCTGTGGGGCCAGAACGAGTACGTGATCAACATGGGCGCCAGCTACATCTACCTGGTGCACGCGGCGCAGGACCTGCTGCGCGGACGGTAATGAGGTGCCGTGGAGACATGCCCCCATCCGGCAGTCCGTAGGTCGGGGCTACGTCCCCGACGCATGGCTCAGCCCGGCATCGAATTCGCCAGCGCGAAGATCACCGCCAGCACCAGTGCCGCGCGCAGCAGCACGATGCCGGCCTGCTCGCCGAGCTTGCGGAAATGGAAATCGGGTACGCGCATGGTCGTGTCGCCGGAACCGCCCCGCCGGGTCCCCACGGGGTCGTCGGAAGAGATGAAGCAGGAACCATGCCTGCGCGAATCGGGACCAGGTGCGCGGTTTTCCGGCGGAAAAGTGACAATTCCCGGCGGTTTCTTCGCGGGTGGCGCGTCAGGTGTGGACCCTGTTCCTGCGGCGCATGGCGTGGGCGGGTCGAGGGACGACGGCGCCCGTCGTTTCCGCGGCTTCGATTCCGCCGCTTCCGCCTTCGTCCGCCGGATACGCAGAAGCCCCCTTCCGGGGGCTTCGCGATATCTGGCGGGGAGGGGGGGATTCGAACCCCCGAGGCGCTATAAACGCCTGCCTGATTTCGAGTCAGGTACATTCAACCGCTCTGCCACCTCCCCGGGATGCGGGTGTCGCGCGGCCCGGCGCTGAACGCCGGGGGCGCAATGATACGGGGCGGGGTGCCAGGGGACAAGGCGCGGCGGGTAGACTAACCGGCCCGTTTGCCGCTGGAACAGCGCCCATGTCCGAGATTTCCGTGCCCGTGTCGTTCGGCGAGCTGCTGGACAAGATCGCGATCCTGCAGATCAAGTCCGAGCGCATGTCCGACCCGGCCAAGCTGGCCAACGTCCGCAACGAGCTGGGCGCGCTGGAGCAGACCTGGATGGCGCATCCGGCGGCGGGCCACGACATCGCCCGGCTGCGGGCCGACCTCAAGGCGGTCAACGAGCGGCTGTGGGTGATCGAGGACGATATCCGCCTGAAGGAGAAGGCACAGGCTTTCGACGAGGAGTTCATCCGGCTGGCGCGCAGCGTCTACTTCGAGAACGACGTCCGCGCGCGGATCAAGAAGGACATCAACCTCGCGCTGGGCTCGGCCTATGTCGAGGAGAAGTCGTACGAGGATTACGGGAGCCGGAACAAGCCGGTCTGAGGTTGCCGTCCGGACCTGTTGTTCGCCCACGGCCCTGGCGGTCGCGAGCTGTCATCCCGAGCGTAGCGGGGGATCTGCTCTCGTCGCCGTACGCGCGCGCTGGAAGCAGATCCCTCGCTACGCTCGGGATGACAGGTTCGGGCGTCAGGTCGCCGGAGCGAGGCCGGCTCCACCGGCGTCTGCGCGATAGCGTTCGAATGCCGCGACGGCATCGTCCACCGTCACCAGCTCCATCACCCCGTCGAACTCGATCTTGGTGCCCCACCTGAGCTCGGCGGCCGGCTTGCGCAGGTATTTGCGCGCCGCGTCGTCGTAGCGGTCGACGCAGTAGCGGCGGTCGGAGTACGGCCCGCTGCGCGCGGGATTGCTGGCGGCATGCAGGCCCAGCACCTTCGTGCCCATGGCGTTGGCGATGTGCATCGGGCCGGAGTCGGGCGTCATCACCAGGTCGGCGCGTTCGAGCAGGGCGGGCAGCTGCTTCAGGGTGTCCTTGCCGACGAGGTCGAGCGCGGGCGCGCGCATCGCGGCGAGGATCGCGTCGGTGGTGTCGCGTTCGAGCTGGCTGCGGCCGCCGCAGAGCACGATGCGCCAGCCCTGCGCGGCGGCGTGGTCGGCGACCGCTGCGTAGCGGTCGGGATACCAGTTGCGGCGGGCGTGGCTGGAGCAGGGCGAGACCAGCAGCGTCGGGACGCCGTCGTACGGCCACTGCGCGCGGGCCCAGGCGCGGGCGTCGTCGGGAACGGGCAGGTCCCAGCGCACGTCGTCCTGGCGCAGGCCCAGCGGCTCGCAGAAGCTGCCGATGGCGTCGAGGACGTGGATGCCGGGACGGTCGGGGATGCGCTCGTTGACGAACAGGCCGTGCAGGTCCTTCGAGCGGGAGCGGTCGTAGCCGATCCGGCGCGTCGCGGGAACGAACGCCGACAGCAGGTTCGCCCGCGCCGCGACCTGCATCTGCAGCAGCGCGTCGAACCGGCACCCCCGCAGTTCGCGGCGCAGCGCGCGCATGCCGCCGAGGCCGGTCTTCTTGTCGTAGACCAGGAATTCGACGCCGGGCAGGCCGTCGAGCAGCCGGTGTTCGCCCTTGCCGATCACCCAGGTGAGCGCCACCTCCAGCCATGCCGCGCGCAGGGTGTTCACCAGCGGCAACACGTGGGTCACGTCGCCGAGCGCCGACAGGCGCAGCAGGCAGATCGAGCGGGGGGCAACGGGTGGTTTCGCCACGGCTTGGTAGACTCGCTGGATGGTCGCGTTCGACGCCACTGAGAGCCTGACGCCCTTCCACGACGATCGCAGCGGGGAGTATGGCGCGATTCTGTTCGACGCGACGCAACTGCGGCAAGTCGATCCGCGCTGGTTCGATCCGCAGCAGTGGGGCGCGCGCGCGCAGCAGGTCGGCGGCAGCGGCCGCGGCGGCGCCTGGTTCATCGACGCCAGCCACGGCCCCTGCGTGCTGCGCCAGTACCTGCGCGGCGGGTTCGCGGCGAAGTTCAGCCGCGACCGCTACCTGTGGCGCGGCGCCAACGCGACGCGCAGCTTCGCCGAGTTCCGGCTGCTGCGCGAGCTGGTGCGGCGCAAGTGCCCGGTGCCGCAGCCGGTCGCGGCGTGCTACCTGCGTGGCCGCTCCTCCTACCGCGCCTGGATCATCGTCGAGCGGCTGGTCGGCGTGCGTTCGCTGGCCGACCTGGTGCTCGAATCGCCCGCGGACGCGCCCTGGGAAGCGAGCGGCCGGCTGGTCGCGCGCTTCCACCGCGAGGGCCTGGACCACGCCGACCTCAACGCCCACAACGTGCTCTACGACGCCGCCGGCAAGGGCTGGATGATCGATTTCGACCGCAGCCGCATGCACATCCCCGCGACCGCCTGGCGCGAGCGCAACCTGGCCCGCCTGCTGCGCTCGCTGCACAAGGTCGGCGGCGAGTCGCGCCGCGAGGCGGTCGACGCCGGCTTCGCGCGCCTGCGCAAGGCCTACGACGCGCGCTGGGCCAAGGGGAACTGACATGGCGTGGTCGCTGCGCTTCCACGGCGTCGGCAACGCTTCGGCGACGGAGCTCGGTTCGCCGATGGCGACGATCGAGCGCGATGGCGCGCCCTGGCTGACCATCGACTGCGGCAGCGAAGGATTGACCGCCTACCTCGCGCACTACGGCGAGCCGCCGCGCGCGCTGTTCGTGACGCATACGCACCTGGATCACGTCGGTGGCTTCGAGCGGCTGTTCGTCTCCGAATACTTCGATGCCGCCCGCCGCGGCCGCATGCCGCTGTACGTGCCGGCGAGCGTGGTGCCGCTGCTGCACCAGCGCATCGGCGCCCATCCGAACGTGCTGGCCGAGGGCGGCGCGAACTTCTGGGACGCGTTCCGCGTGATCCCCGTGGGCGAGGCCTTCTGGCACGACGGGCTGCGGCTGGAGGCGTTCCCGGTGCGCCATCACTGGCCGGACACCGCCTTCGGCCTGCGCCTGCGAGGCAGCGTGGTGTGGACGGGCGACACGAGGCCGATCCCGGAGATGCTGCGGCGGCATGCCGACGCCGGCGAACTGATCGCGCACGACTGCGGGCTGCACGGCAACCCCTCGCACAGCGGCATCGACGATCTCGAGCGCGAGTACGACCGGGACGTGCTGTCGCGCTGCGTGCTCTACCACTACGCCTCCGCGGCCGACGGCGAGGTGCTGGCCGCGCGCAGCTACCGCGTGGCGCAACCCGGCGAGGTGTTCGCATTGAACGAACCGTCCGCGCCGCGGGTCGAGCCGGCATGAGCGCGCAGCCGCAACCCGCGACCGCGCCGCTGGACCGCCTGGGCCGGCCGCTGCGCGACCTGCGGCTGTCGGTGATCGAAGCCTGCAACTTCCGCTGCGGCTACTGCATGCCGGCCGACAAGGTGCCGGACGACTACGGCTTCGACGCGGCCGGCCGACTGTCGTTCGACGAGATCGAGACCCTCGTGCGCGGCGCCGCGCGCCTGGGCGTGTCGAAGCTGCGCATCACCGGCGGCGAGCCGTTGCTGCGCAAGGGGCTGCCGG
>JAFAEU010000420.1 GCA_023423855.1 Pseudomonadota bacterium
GCGGCAGCCCCATCACGCCCGAGAAACTGCCGTCCAGCCGCACCACGAACCGCTCGGCCCCGCCCTGGATGGCGTAGGCGCCGGCGCGGCCCATCGGTTCGCCGCTGGCGACGTAGGCGGCGATGTCCTCGTCAGCCAGCCGCGCGAACGTCACCTGCGAGCGCGACACCGCCTGCGCCTCGCGCCCGGCCGAGACCAGGCTCACCGCCGAGATCACCTCGTGCGTGCGCCCCGACAGCCGCCGCAGCATGCCCGCGGCATCGTCGGCGTCGCGCGGCTTGCCGAAGACCTCGTCGTCGAGCACCACCTCGGTATCGGCGCCCAGCACCACCGCGCCGGGGACCGCGACGACCTCCAGCAGCCCGGCGCCGGCCTTCTCGCGGGCGACGCGACGCACGTAGTCCTCCGGCGGCTCGCCGGGTTCGCGGTGTTCGGGGACGTCCACGTCGACGACGCCGAAGGTCGCGCCGAGGCGCGCCAGCAGTTCGCGCCGGCGCGGCGATTGCGAGGCAAGATGCAGCATCGCGCAAGGATACCCGCGGGGGACCTCGCGCCGGCCGCGGCGGACGCCGTAACCCCGTTCAGGCTCACGGGCCGTTCACCGGAACCTGACGACCCTTCCCCCAGCACCTCCCGGAGACCGCCATGTCCCGCACCGCCCCCGCTTCCCTGCTGCTCGCCAGCGTCCTCGCCCTGGGTTCGATCGTGATGACCAACGCAAACGCGCAATCCGCCCCGCCGGCCGTCGCCTCGGCCGACGGCACCCTGCTCTCGGTCTCGGCCCGCGCCGACGCCAGCCGCGTGCCCGACGTGGCCAGCCTGTCCACCGGCGTGGTCACCCAGGCCGCCGACGCCAACGCCGCGCTGAAGGCCAACTCGGCGCAGATGGCCAAGGTGGTGGCCACGATCAAGGCCGCCGGCATCGCCGAGCGCGACATCCAGACCAGCGGCATCAGCATCCACCCGCAGTACCGCTACGCCGAGAACCAGCCGCCCGCGATCACCGGCTACCAGGCCAGCAACACCGTGAACATCAAGGTGCGCGACATCGGCAAGCTGGGTGAGGTGCTCGACGCGCTGGTGTCCAGCGGCGCCAACCAGGTCAACGGCCCGAACTTCGAGATCGACCAGCCCGAGGCGGTCTACGACGAGGCCCGCCAGGCCGCGCTGAAGCAGGCGCAGGCGCGCGCGGACATGTATGCCAAGTCGCTGGGCCTGCGCGTGCGCCGCATCGTCAGCATCAGCGAGGGCGGCGGCTTCCAGCCGCCGGTGCCGGTGATGAAGGCGATGGCGATGGACGCGCGCATGGAATCGGCGCCGGTGGCGCCGGGCGAAACCACGCTCAGCGCCAACCTCGACGTGGTGTTCGAACTCGGGAGATAGGCCATGGGCAAGCCCCGCGACACGCCGGACGGCAAGTCCGGCTACCCGGAAAAGCAGCCGCGCGACCGCGAGGACGCGCGCAAGCCGGGCGCGAAGAAGAAGCCGCCGGCCCCGGACGACGGCGGCCTCGGCCGCGATCCGGAGCGCGACGGCACCCACGACGGCGATTGATCGCCGATAGCGGCCGGTGGATCCCTTGCCGTCATCCCCGCGAAGGCGGGGATGACGACAATGGGGAACACGAAAACGTGTCGATGGCGCGGACTGTCAGCGCCTGCCCACCGTCCGTCGGCTCGTCCGCGCCTTCGACTTCCGTCGCATTGCGCCCGCCGTTCGCGCGGGCGTAGCGTGGGGCTGCAGTCGGGTCACGCACCAGTGCGCGGCGCAGGCTCCACCGGGGTTTCGACCCCGCGTCCGCCACTGGCGCGTTCGCAGCCACACGGGCGGCCATCCGGCCGCCGGCAACCAGCGGAGGTGGGCCATGGTGTTGCAGCAGACGCGTTCCGCTCCACGCATTACGTCCCGCAAGGCGCAGTCCTCGCGCCTCGACTTCAACCGCATCCTCGGCATCAGCAGCACGCTGGCGCTGAACGTGCTGGCGCTTTCGATGCTGCTCGCGCCGATGACCCTGCCGGCGCCGCCGGTGGTCGCGGAGCCGAAATCCTCGATCACCGTGGTCGACATCGTGCCGATCCAGCCCGTCACGCTGCCGCCGCCGATCGTGGACATCGTCAAGCCGCCGCCGCGCCCGCAGCCGACGACGCGCGAGACCGTCGCGCCGGAGCCCGTGGCCGACGTGCCGGTGCTGGCCGAGCAAGGCATCCCCTACGTCGAGCCGGTGGCCGATGCGGCGGTCGCCGCCAACGCCGCACCGTCGCTGGAGCCCGCCGGCCCCGTCGTCGGCATGCAGCTGCAATACGCGAACGCGCCGGCGCCCGCCTATCCGCGCGCGGCGATCCAGCGCGGCCTCGAGGGCACCGTGATGCTGCGGATACTGGTCGGCGCCGACGGCAGGCCGCTCGAGGTCGGCATCGAGCGCAGCAGCGGGCACGCCGTCCTCGACCGCGAGGCGGTGCGCCACGTGCAGCGCAGCTGGACGTTCCGCCCGGCGCTTCGCGACGGGCAGCCGGTGCAGGCCATCGGCATCGTGCCGATCGACTTCAGGCTCGGTCGCGGCTGAGAGCGGGCGCAGCGGGCAACGGCCTTCGCCTCGTCGGGGCGAAAGATCCCTCGCTGCGCTCGGGATGACAAACCCGGGTGCCCGAACCGGCCGGCACCCGGGCGGCGGCCTCAGGCGCGGTGGTAGGGATGGTTCGCCAGCAGCGCCGCGGCGCGGTACAGCTGTTCGGCGAGCACCAGCCGCACCAGCATGTGCGGCAGGGTGAGCGGGCCGAGCGACCACGGCTCGTCGGCGCGCGCCAGCACCTCGGGCGCGTGCCCTTCCGGCCCGCCGACCAGGAAGGCCAGGTCGCGCCCCTGCCCGCGCCAGTGCTCGAGCCGCTGCGCGAGCTGCTCGGACGAATGCGCGCGGCCGCGACCGTCAAGCGCGACGACGTGCGTGTTCTTCGGCAGCGCCGCGAGCACGCGCGCGCCTTCGTCGTGCATCGCGCGCGCGGCGTCGCGGCCCTTGCCGCGCAGGCCGGGTTCGACCTCGACCAGTTCCAGCGGCAGCCAGTGCGACAGGCGCTTGCGGTATTCCGCGAAGCCTTCGGCCACCCAGGCCGGGGCGCGTTCGCCGACGGCGATGAGGCGCGCCTTCATCCCTTCAGGTCCTCCCCTCCGGGGGGAAGGCGGTCACGACCGGTCTTCGTCCGCCGTTTCGGAGACTTCTTCCGGCGGCTGGTCGCCGACCGTCCACAGTCGCTCGAGCGCGTAGAACTCGCGCACGCGCGGCAGCATGACGTGGACCACGACGTCGCCGAGGTCGACCAGCACCCATTCGGCCTCGCGCTCGCCTTCCACGCCCAGCGGCTGGCAGTCGAGCTGCTTGGCGTTCTTCACCACCTCGTCGGCGATCGACTTCACGTGGCGCGTGGAGGTGCCCGACGCGATGACCATGTAGTCGCAGACGCTGGTCTTGCCGCGGACATCGATCTCGACGGCGTCCTTGGCCTTGAGTGCGTCGAGCGCGGCGTGGATCGTCCCGAGCAGGACGTCGGCCGGCGGCGGCGGGTTCGGGAGACGGGTCTTGATGACGTGGGCGGAGCTGGTCAAGGGCGATGGCTCTGGCGGTTGCGGCGGAAATTATAGCGAAGCAGGGGTTGCGGGCCCGTACAGGCCGTACAGGCCGTGGCGGGCGACATGGGCGGCGACCGCGGCGGGCACCAGATCGCGCCAGGGCTCGCCGGCGGCGATGCGGCGGCGCACCTCGGTCG
>JAFAEU010000023.1 GCA_023423855.1 Pseudomonadota bacterium
CCGAAATCGACACGCTGAAGGGCTGAGCAGATGCCGGGTATGGAAGTCGCCATCTCCAAGACGATGCTGCTGGCGATCGTGCTGGCGCCGCTGCTGGGCGCGATCGTCGCCGGGTTCTTCGGCCGCCAGGTCGGTCGCGCGGGTTCGCACGTGGTCACGATCCTCGGCGTCGCGGCCAGCTGCGCGCTGTCGTCGTACGTGCTGTACCAGCTGGTCGGGCAGGGCGCGGCGCCGTTCAACCAGAACGTCTACACCTTCTTCGAGGTCGGCCGGTACTCGGCGCACGTCGGCTTCATGATCGACAACCTCACCGCGATGATGATGGTCGTGGTGACCTTCGTGTCGCTGCTGGTGCACGTCTACACCATCGGCTACATGGCCGAGGATCCCGGCTACCAGCGCTTCTTCAGCTACATCAGCCTGTTCACCTTCTCGATGCTGATGCTGGTGATGTCCAACAACTTCCTGCAGCTGTTCTTCGGCTGGGAAGCGGTGGGCCTGGTCTCGTACCTGCTGATCGGCTTCTGGTTCAAGCGGCCGACCGCGGTGTTCGCCAACCTCAAGGCCTTCCTGGTCAACCGCGTCGGCGACTTCGGCTTCCTGCTCGGCATCGCCGCGGTCCTCTGGTACTTCGAAACGCTGGACTACGCGACCGTGTTCGCGAACGCGGTCGACGTGCTCGACGGGCGCACCATCGAGGTGCTCGCCGGGCACGAATGGTCGGTCGCCACCATGATCTGCATCTGCCTGTTCATCGGCGCGATGGGCAAGTCGGCGCAGGTGCCGCTGCACGTCTGGCTGCCGGACTCGATGGAGGGCCCGACCCCGATCTCGGCGCTGATCCACGCCGCGACGATGGTCACCGCCGGCATCTTCATGGTCGCGCGCATGTCGCCGGTGTTCGAGCTGAGCGTGACCGCGCTCAACTTCGTGCTGTTCATCGGCGCCACCACCGCATTCTTCACCGGCCTGATCGGCATGGTGCAGAACGACATCAAGCGCGTGGTCGCGTACTCCACGCTGTCGCAGCTGGGCTACATGACCGTGGCGCTCGGCGTCTCGGCGTACTCGGCGGCGGTGTACCACCTGATGACCCACGCCTTCTTCAAGGCGCTGCTGTTCCTGGCGGCCGGCAGCGTGATCATCGGCATGCACCACGAGCAGGACATGCGCCGCATGGGCGGCCTGCGCAAGTACATGCCGATCACCTTCTGGACCAGCGTGATCGGCACGCTGGCGCTGATCGGCACGCCGTTCTTCAGCGGCTTCTACTCGAAGGACACGATCATCGAGGCGGCCAAGCTGGGCGCCGAGCGCGGCGGCTGGATCGGCGGCTACGCCTACTGGGCGGTGCTGCTGGGCGCGTTCGTGACCTCGTTCTACAGCTTCCGCCTGCTGTACATGACCTATTTCGGCAAGGAGCGCTTCCGCGAGGTCGCGCACGACGACCACGGGCACGGCCACGATGCGCACGACGACCATGGCCACCACGGCGTCCACGAGCCGCACGAGTCGCCGTGGGTGGTGACCCTGCCACTGATCCTGCTGGCGATCCCGTCGATCGCGGTCGGCTTCTTCACCGTCGGCCCGATGCTGTTCGGCACCGACGTCGGCGGCCACCACGAGGCGACGCCGTTCTTCGCCGGCGCGATCGAGGTGCTGGCGCAGCACGACGTGATGGCGCACCTGAAGGAAGAACTGTGGCATGGCCCGGTCGCGTTCGCGCTGCACGGCTTCATGGCGCCGGCGTTCTGGCTGGTGCTGGCGGGCTTCGGGCTTGCGACCGTGATGTACCTGTGGAAGCCGGAGCTGCCGGCCAAGGTGGCGCACGCGCTGCGCCTGCCGATCCGCGTGCTCGAGAACAAGTACGGCATGGACGACCTGTGGATCAAGGGCTTCGCCGGCGGCAGCCTGTTGCTCGGCAGGGGCTCGCGCGAGGTCGACTCGCGGCTGATCGACGGCGTGTTCGTCAACGGCGCGGCGAAGCTGGTCGATTTCGCGGCCGGCGTCGTGCGCCGCCTGCAGACCGGATACCTCTACCACTACGCGTTCGCGATGATCGTCGGCCTGATCGTGCTGCTGGCCGTGCTGATCCGCCATTGGACCTGACCCCGTGCAGAACTGGCCCCTCCTCAGTCTCCTGATCTGGCTGCCGATCCTCGGCGGCGCCTTGGTGCTCGCGCTGGGCGACAAGCGCCCGCAGGCCGCGCGCTGGGTGTCGCTGGCGATCGCGCTGGTGGTGTTCGCGCTCAGCATCCCGCTGTTCGCCGGCTTCGACTACGCCGCCACCGGCCTGCAGTTCCTCGAGCGCCGCGCCTGGATCCCGGCCTACGACATCCAGTACCACCTCGGCGCCGACGGCATCTCGGTGGCGCTGATCATCCTGACCACGCTGACCACGGCGCTGGTGCTGGTCGGCGCCTGGACCGCGATCGACAAGCGCGTGAACCAGTACTACGCGGCGATGCTGGTGCTCGAAGGCCTGATGATCGGCGTGTTCTCGGCGGTCGACGCGCTGCTGTTCTACGTGTTCTTCGAGGGCATGCTGATCCCGATGTTCATCATCATCGGCGTCTGGGGCGGCCCGCGGCGCGTGTACGCGTCGATCAAGTTCTTCCTGTACACCTTCCTCGGCTCGGTGTTCATGCTG
>JAFAEU010000049.1 GCA_023423855.1 Pseudomonadota bacterium
ACCACCGCCGCCGGGATCGCGGTGGCGACGGTCAGGCCCGCGAACAGGCCGAGGTAGGCGTTGGCCGCGGACAGCACCATCGCCAGGATGATGGCGAGCAGCACGGCGCGGAAGGTGAGCTGCGGGATGCCTTTTTCGGCCATTTCACGGTTCCGGACAGCGGAAGGATGCGCCACGCTAGCGACCGGCGCCGGGCAAGTCCAGCGCCGGCCGGGGCACGGGCCCGCGGACACGGGCCACGGCCGCGGCGCCTCAGCGCGCCCCGGAGCCGATGTGGGTGTCGAGGAACCGAAGCAAACGGGTATAGAACTCGCGCCGGTGCGCGATCTCGTAGAAGCCGTGACCCTCCTTGGGGTAGTACAGCGCCTCGACGGTGCCGCCCGTGCGCTTGAGGGCCGCCTCCATGCGCTTGGTGTGCTCGATCGGCGCGATGAAATCCTCCCCGCCGGCGGCCAGCAGCACCGGCACCTTGATCTCGGCCGCGCGCAGGTTCGGCGAGACCGCCTGCAGCGCCGCGGTATCGTCGCCCACCCACTCGCGGCTCCAGGTCGCGCCCGAGCGGGTGTGCCTGGAATCCTCGCGCTGCATCATCGGCAGGTCGTACACGCCGACGTAGCCGATCGCGCAACGGTACAGGTCCGGCTCGCGCACGGTGCCCATCAGCGCGGCATAGGCGCCGTAGCTGGCCCCGTAGATGCAGATGCGGCCGGGGTCGGCGATCCCCTCGCCGATCGCCCAGCGGGTCGCGTCGGTCACGTCGTCCTGCATGGTGCCGCCCCACTGGCGGGCGCCGGCCAGGCGGAATGCACGCCCGTAGTTGCCCGAGCCACGGAAGTTCACCTGCAGCACCGCATACCCCGCGGCGGCCAGGAGCTGCGCATCGGAATCGAAGCCCCAAGCATCGAAGATACCGAAAGGACCGCCGTGCGGCACCACCACCATCGGCATCGCCTTGCCGGCGGCGCCGGCCGGGGTGGTGATGAAGCCGTGCAGGGTGAGCCCGTCGCGTGACTTGAGCTCGATCGGACGCATCGGCGACATGCGCTCGGAGTCGATCTGCGCATCGCGCGCGATGATCATGCTGGCGTGCATGCCCCTGGTGTCGAACAGGTAGAACGATCCGGGGTCGACATCGCTCTCGGCCACCACCACCCGCCACCTGCCGTCGCGCGAGCTCGACTGCATGACCGCGCGTGCGCCCGGGAACGAACGCTGCAGGGTCTGCTGCAGGCGCGCCTCGTCCGTCTGGTCGTCGAAGAA
Source organism: Pseudomonadota bacterium (assembly GCA_023423855.1). Taxonomy (GTDB): domain Bacteria; phylum Pseudomonadota; class Gammaproteobacteria; order Xanthomonadales; family Xanthomonadaceae; genus Luteimonas. The sequence goes on from JAFAEU010000049.1 coordinate 1,261, forward strand.
GGACAGGCGCGAGCTGGCGCCGAAGTACCAGGCGCCGATCGGACGCTTCCAGCCGTCGAGGAAGACCGGGCGGGGATCGACGACGGCATCGCCGGCCACGTCCTTGCGTTCGCCCGTGCGCGTGTCCAGCGCCACGATGCGGTCCGGCCCGCTGGGCTGCGACACCCGCAGGTAGGCGGTCACATCGTCCTCGGCGAAGCCGAGCGGCATCTCGATCCGGTTGCTCTCGCGCTGCCGGTTGACCGGCTCCCATTCGGACTGGTCGTCCTTGCGATGGAACAACTGGCTCTGGTTGTCCGACATCGAGCCCACGGCGAAGCGCACCCGGCCCTGGCTGTCGGTCACGAAATCGGCGTTCGCCACCGGCGCCGAAGTGACCCGGGTCCGCCGGCCGTCGTACACGTTCATCCGCTCGACGCGGGAGTACGGATCCTTGCCGAGCGAGCGGATCGTCACCAGCACCTGCTTCTCGTCATCGTGGAGGGGATCCACCAGGTAGGCCGCCAGGTCGCCCTCCCGTCCTCCCCCGATCCTGCTGCCGAACTGCGCCCCGGACACGCGATATCCGACCAGCAGCTTCTTGCGGCTGCCGTCGGCGTCCACCGCATAGAGCTCGCCGGTCGGCACCGGGTCGTCGCGCGTGCCGAAGGTCTCGGCCAGCGACATCACCAGCCGCTCGTTGTTCACCCACCAGAAGTCCTGCACGTGCGTATTGCGCCAGAAGCGCATGTTCGACAGCACGTCGGTACTACCGCGCCGCGTCACCATGAGTCCCGTCTGGCCGTCCACGCGCACCGACATCGCCAGGTACTCGCCGGTCGGCGAGATCTTGATGTCGCGGACGCCCCCTTCCTCGATGAAGGTGTCCAGCTCCTGTGGCGTGATTCCGAACCCTGTCAACGGCGCGCACAACGCCAGACACGCGGCCAGGATGGCCCCGATACGCATCCCCATGTCCCTGCCCCCTTGAACGGACGTCCTGCCCCCGGCGTGGGGGATGACGCACTCCCGCGTCGGGGAGCGAAACTACACCAGAACCGCGTCCAGCGCAGCCCGCCAGTCGGGAAGCCGCACGCCGAAATCCTGCTGCAGCCGCGCGCAGTCCAGGCACGACCGGGCAGGTCGCCGCGCCGGGGTCGGATACTCGTCCGTGGCAATCGCGGTCACCGCCGGCCTGCGGGCCAGCAGGCCCAGCCCGTGCGCGCGATCGACGATGGCGCTGGCGAAGCCATGCCAGCTGGTTTCGCCGGTCGCGGTGAGGTGCCAGGTCCCGGACGCCCGCGGCGACTGCGCCAGGATCGCCGCGGTGACGTCGGCGATCAACGGCGCGGGGGTCGGGCTGCCGAACTGGTCGGCCACGACGCGCAGTTCCTCGCGCTCGCGCGCAAGCCGCAGCATGGTGCGCAGGAAGTTGCTGCCATGGGCGGCGTAGACCCAGGCGGTACGGAAGATCATGTGGCGCGCGCCGCTCGACCGGATCGCTTCCTCGCCCGCGAGCTTGCTGGCGCCGTAGACGCCGAGCGGCGACGTCGGGGCGTCCTCCCGGTAGGGGCGCGTAGCGGTGCCGTCGAAAACGTAGTCGGTCGAATAATGCACGAGCAGCGCATCGCGCCGGGCGCAGGCGCGCGCGAGTTCGCCCGGCGCCTGTGCATTGGCGCGGAAGGCGGCGTCGCGTTCGGATTCGGCCCTGTCCACGGCGGTGTAGGCCGCCGCGTTGACGACGATGTCCGGTGCGATACGCTCAACCAGCGCCGGCAGCGAGGAGGGATCGTCGAAGTCGGCGGTCTCGCAGCGCGTCCCGTCCGCCAGCGTGCCGCTGCGCGTGGTGCAGACGACCTCGCCCAGCGGTGCCAGCGCGCGCCGCAGCTCATGGCCGACCTGCCCGTTGGCGCCCGGCAGCAGGATCCTCATGCCGCGAAGATCGGCAGGCGTTCGGGTGGCACGTCCGCGAGGAACGGCGCCTTCGCGTCCTTGGCCGACAGCGCGGGTTCTGCGACCGGCCAGTCGATCGCCAGGTCGGCATCGTTCCAGCGGAGGTTCGCGTCGGCGGCAGGATCGTAGGTCGCGGTGCACAGGTAGGTGAACAGCGCGCGCTCGCTGAGCACGACGAAGCCGTGCGCGAAGCCTTCCGGTATCCAGAAGTGGCGCTTGTTCTCCGCGCTCAGCAGCACCGCGGTCCACTTGCCGAAATGCGGCGAACCGCGGCGGATGTCGACCGCCACGTCCCACACCTCGCCTTCAAGCACCGACACGTACTTGCCCTGCGGATTGGGCCACTGGTAGTGCAGGCCCCGCAGCACGCCCCTTGCCGACGACGACACGTTGCCCTGCACGAAGGCCGGCGACAGACCGTGCGCCGCCAGCTTGTCGCGGTTGAACGACTCGAAGAAGAAGCCGCGATCGTCGCCGAAGACCTGCGGCTCAAGGATGACGCACCCTGGGAGGTCGGTCTCGACCAGCTTCATGGCACGTATCCGCGCTCGTCGAGGCTCAGCAGATACTGGCCGTAGCCGTTCTTCGCCAGCGGCTTGGCCAGTACTTCCAACTGCGCCTCGTCGATCCAGCCGTTGTTCCAGGCGATCTCCTCGGGGCAGCACACGCGCAGGCCCTGGCGCGCCTCGATGGTCTCGATGTAGTTCGAGGCTTCGAGCAGCGACTGGTGGGTGCCGGTGTCGAGCCAGGCATAGCCGCGGCCCAGCCGCTCCAGGTGCAGTTCGCCCTGGTCGAGGTAACAGCGGTTGAGGTCGGTGATCTCCAGTTCACCGCGCGGCGACGGCTTGAGCGAAGCGGCGAAATCGCTGGCGCGGCCGTCGTAGAAATACAGCCCGGTCACCGCGTAGTTCGAACGCGGCTTCGCCGGCTTTTCCTCGAGACCGACCACCCGACCGACCTCGTCGAACTCGGCGACGCCGTAACGTTCGGGGTCGGATACCCAGTAGCCGAATACCGTCGCGCCATCCTCGCGCGCATCCGCGCGCTTGAGCATCGCGGTCAGGCCCGGGCCATGGAAGATGTTGTCGCCGAGCACGAGGCAGCTTGGCGCGCCGCCGAGGAAGTCGCGGCCGATCAGGAAGGCCTGCGCGAGGCCGTCCGGGCTCGGCTGCACCGCGTATTCGAGCTTCATGCCCCATTGCGAGCCGTCGCCGAGCAGCGCCTTGAACAGCGCTTGCTCGTGCGGGGTGTTGATGATCAGCACCTCGCGGATGCCCGCCAGCATCAACACGCTGAGCGGGTAGTAGATCATCGGCTTGTCGTAGACCGGCAGCAGTTGCTTGCTGATCGCCTGCGTGATCGGATACAGGCGCGTACCGGAGCCACCGGCAAGGATGATGCCCTTGCGAGCCGTCATGCGGCCACCCCGATACGCTCCAGGCGGTAACTGCCGTCGAGCACGCGCTGCACCCAGGCCTGGTTCGCGAGGTACCAGTCGACGGTTTCGGCGATGCCGTGCTCGAAGGTGTACCTGGGCTCCCAGCCGAGTTCGTCGCGCAGCTTGGAGGCGTCGATCGCATAACGGCGGTCATGCCCCGGGCGGTCGGCGACATGGGTGATCTGCGACTCGCGCGGCTGGCCATCCTCGCGCGGGCGACGCGCGTCGAGCAGCGCGCAGATCGTCTTCACCACTTCGATGTTCTGCTTCTCGGCGTTGCCGCCGACGTTGTAGGTCTCGCCCACGCGGCCCTTCGCCAGCACAGTGCGGATCGCCTCGCAGTGGTCAGCCACGAACAGCCAGTCGCGCACCTGCCTGCCGTCGCCGTACACCGGCAGAGGTTCGCCGGCCAGCGCCTTGGCGATGACCAGCGGGATGAGCTTCTCGGGAAAATGGTACGGGCCGTAGTTGTTCGAGCAGTTGGTGGTCAGCGTCGGCAGGCCGTAGGTGTGGTGGAAGGCGCGGACCAGGTGGTCGGACGCGGCCTTCGACGCCGAGTACGGCGAGTTGGGCGCATATGGCGTGGTCTCGCTGAACTGGCCCGTCTCGCCGAGCGTGCCGTAGACCTCGTCGGTGGAGACGTGCAGGAAGCGGAACGCTTCACGCGCATCGCCCTCCAGCGACTTCCAGTAATCGCGCACCGATTCGAGCAGGCCTAGCGTGCCGACGACATTGGTCTGCACGAAGGCCGCCGGGCCGTCGATCGAACGATCGACGTGGCTTTCCGCGGCGAAGTTCACCACCGCTTCGGGCCGATGCCCGGCCAGCAACCCTGCAACC
>JAFAEU010000071.1 GCA_023423855.1 Pseudomonadota bacterium
CGCGAGCACTTCGGCCGCATCTTCTACAACCAGGCGCGGCTGAGCGCGGACAACATCCCGCAGGTCGCGGTGGTGATGGGCAGCTGCACCGCCGGCGGCGCCTACGTGCCGGCGATGTGCGACGAAAGCATCATCGTCAAGGAACAGGGCACGATCTTCCTCGGCGGCCCGCCGCTGGTGAAGGCCGCGACCGGCGAAGTGGTCGACGCCGAGGCCCTGGGCGGCGCCGACGTGCACACCAGCGTCTCCGGCGTCGCCGACCATTTCGCCGAGGACGACCGCCACGCGCTGGAGATCGCGCGCGGCATCGCCGGCCATTTCAACCGCAGCAAGACGCTGCCCGTCGCCGTGCGCGAAGCCCGCGAGCCGCTGTACGCGGCCGACGAGCTCTACGGCATCGTGCCGAAGGACACGCGCCGCCCGTTCGACATCCGCGAGGTCATCGCGCGCATCGTCGACGGCAGCGAGCTCGACGAGTTCAAGGCGCGCTACGGCAAGACCCTGGTCACCGGCTTCGCCCACCTGCACGGCTATCCGGTCGGCATCGTCGCCAACAACGGCATCCTGTTCTCCGAGAGCGCGCTCAAGGGCGCGCACTTCATCGAGCTGTGCAACCAGCGCGGCATCCCGCTGGTGTTCCTGCAGAACATCACCGGCTTCATGGTCGGCAGGAAGTACGAGAACGCCGGCATCGCCAGGGATGGGGCGAAGATGGTCACCGCCGTGGCGTGTTCGTCCGTGCCCAAGTTCACCGTGGTGATCGGCGGCAGCTTCGGCGCGGGCAACTACGCGATGTGCGGCCGCGCCTACGGCGCACGCTTCCTGTGGATGTGGCCGAACGCGCGGATCAGCGTGATGGGCGGCGAACAGGCCGCGAGCGTGCTGGCGACGGTGCGGCGCGACGGCATCGAGGCCAGGGGCGGCCGCTGGAGCGCGGACGAGGAAGAAGCGTTCAAGGCGCCGATCCGCGAGCAGTACGAATCGCAGGGCAGCCCCTGGTACGCGACCGCGCGGCTGTGGGACGACGGCATCATCGACCCGGCCGACACCCGCCGCGTGCTGGGCCTGGGCATCTCGGCCTCGCTCAACGCGCCGATCGAGCCGGCGAGGTTCGGCGTGTTCCGCATGTGACCGAACGGGACGTGTGAAAACTCCCTCCCCCGCTTGCGGGGGAGGGTTGGGATGGGGGCGCTCTTCGCGGCAAAAGCTCGGCGCTGCGCGCCTCGCCCCCATCCCAACCTTCCCCCGCAAGCGGGGGAAAGAGCAGACACCCGCTCCTACGCCATCCTCATCGCTGATCGCGGATGGGCATCAGTCCTCGAACCTGAACGGATCGGCCTCGGCGTCGAACAATCTCCGCGACACCAGCCCTTCGTCGCGTTCGATCTCGGCGACGAAGGCCTCCGGGTCGTCCAGCGACTCGAACGCGGCATAGCCGCGCTCCAGGAAGCCCTGCAGCTCGCTGAGCCCGGCCAGCTTCGCCGGTCCGCGCGAGAACGCCAGCAGCGTCGCCACGCCGCTCATCTGCAGCGCCTTGCCGAAGCCGCGTCCGACCTTGCCGATCAGCGCGATCTGGCGCGCGCGCAGCTTCGCCTGCCCGACGTGGCGGTAGGCCTGTCCGTACAGCGCCGCGTCCAGCCTGCGCCGCCGCGGCGCCAGGTCCTCCAGCGCCTGCGCCATGCGCAGGTCCAGCTCGTGCGTCAATGCGCCCAGCTCGATCGCGTCGGCCACCGTGGCCAGCAGCTTCTTCGGCAGAAGCCGCCGCATCATCGGGATCACGCGGACGATGTCGGCGTCGCGGCGGGTGAAGTCGCGATCGCCGTAGACGTCGCTGAGGAAGAACTCCGCCGCCGGCGCCCGCTGCGGGTCGTGCAGGAAGTGGCGGAAGCTGCGCTGCAGGCGCTCGGCCTGCCAGCGCCGCAGCTCCGGCAGCCAGCGCAGGCCGTTGCGCGGCTCTTGCCGGGGATCGTGCAGGGACTGATGCCGCGCCAGCTGGCGACCGAGCCGGTCCATGTCGTCGGACGTCATGGCCGGCATCTTGGTCGCGGCGGCCGTTTCGAGCAAGCCTTCGACCCGCGTCCGCTACACTCGGGCGACCTCCCCACCCTCGCCTGCATGCTCTCCCTCCACCCGGCGCGCAAGCGCAAGAAGCACACGGCCCGCCAACCGCTCAAGGTGGGGCTGGCGATCGCAGGCGGCGGCCCGATCGGCGGCATGTACGAACTCGGCGCGCTGCGCGCGATCGACGAGGCGCTCGACGGCCTCGACCTGACCCGGTTGGACTGCTACGTCGGCGTCAGCAGCGGCGCCTTCCTCGCCGCGGGCCTGGCCAACCGCATCGGCACCGAGGAGATGTGCCGCGGCTTCATCACCGGCACCAGCGACGACATCAGCTTCCGCCCGGAGACCTTCCTGCGCCCCAACGTCGGCGAATACCTGCGGCGGATGGCGCGCCTGCCCGGGCTGTCGCTGGCCTGGAGCCGGCGGCTGCTCAACAACCCCGCCCGGGCGCTGCGCTGGTCGGAGCTGATGTCGCGCTTCGGCGGGCTGGTGCCGACCGGGCTGTTCGACAACCGGGCGCTGGAGCATTTTCTGCGCGACGTGCTGACCCGCCGCGGGCGCAGCAACGATTTCCGCACGCTCGACACCGACCTGTTCGTGGTCGCGGTCGACCTGGACACCGGCGAAGCCGTGCGCTTCGGCGAGCCGGGCTGGGACGACGTGCCGATCTCGCGCGCGGTCCAGGCCAGCGCCGCGCTGCCGGGCCTGTATCCGCCGGTGGAGATCAACGGCCGCCATTTCCTCGACGGCGCGCTGCGCCGGACCATGCACGCCTCGACCGTGCTCGACCGCGGCATCGACCTGATGATCGGCATCAACCCGCTGGTGCCGTTCGACGCCTCGCGCGGACCGCGCCGGTCGGGCGAGGCCGAGCAGATCGGGCTCGCCGGCGGCGGCCTGCCGGCGGTGCTGTCGCAGACGCTGCGCACCCTGCTGCAGTCGCGCATGCAGATCGGCATGGAGAAGTACCCGCACCAGTACCCGGACATCGACCAGCTCGTGTTCGAGCCCAACGCCGGCGACAGCGAGCTGTTCTTCACCAACCTGTTCAGCTTCTCCGCGCGCCAGCGCGTGTGCGAGCTGGCCTACCGCAACACCCTGGCCGACCTGCGCGAGCGCGCCGACGCGCTGCGCCCGGTGCTGGCCGCGCACGGGCTGCGGCTGCGCGAGGAGGTCGTCTCCGATCCGCAGCGCAGCATCCTCGATTCGCTGTCGCCCGCCCCACCGCGCAGCACCGAGGCCACGGCGCGCCTGCGCCGCGCGCTCGACGACGCCGAACACATCGCGGACAGCGCGAAGCGCAGGCGCCGTCGCGCACCCTCGACGCGCGGCGTGGTGTGATTGCTCTAGCGCATGCCGCCACGCTGGCGTCATACATCCACCGCATCCATCGTCCGTCGGGAGGACACATGGCCAAGTTCAAGAAGACCGCGAAGAAGACCGCGTCCGCCGGCAAGGGCGATGCGCAGGCCCAGGCCGAGCAGCTGTCGAAGTCGCTGAGCGAATCCGCGCAGCAGATCTGGCTGGCCGGCGTCGGCGCCTTCGGACGCGCCCAGGCCGAGGGCACCAAGCTGTTCGAGGGCCTGGTGAAGGAAGGCCTGAACCTGGAGAAGACCGCGCGCAGCTTCGCCGGCAAGCGCGCCGACGTGGTGCGCGACGTCGTCGAGAACCGCGTCGACCAGGCGCGCGAGCGCGCCACCGACACCTGGGACCGCCTGGAGAAGGTGTTCGAGGAGCGCGTGCAGAAGGCGCTGGTCAAGCTAGGCGTGCCCGGCCGCGAGGACCTGAAGGATCTCGTCGGCCGCGTCGACACCCTGACCGCGGAACTGCGTCGCCAGCGCGGCGGCAACGCCACGCGCAAGCCGGCTGCGAAGAAGGCGCCGGCAAGGAAGGCCGCGACCCGCAAGCCGACCGCAAAGCGCGCGACGGCGAAGAAGGCCGTCGCCAAGGCCCCACGCAAGGCCGCGAAGAAGACCGCGGGCTGATCCGCGCGCCGGAAGGCGCGCAGCGGTACCTGCCGGAACCGGACGCCGGATGCGCAACGCCGGGTGGCCGTCCGACGTTGCGCACTCCATACCCGGGACGGGATTCGGCTATGCTTCCCCGCTTTCCGCCCCCCTACGCCTTCCGATGTCGAACTGGCTGATCGCGATCGCCCTGTCACTGCTGATCGGTGGCGTCGCGACGTTCTATTTCCGCGCGATCCAGATGCGCCGCGACGAGACCCGCGCGGGCATCGCCGCCCTGTCCGGGGTCTCGTGGCGCAGCTTCATCCACATGGTGCTGGACGCGCTGGCGCGCCGCGGCTTCGGCCGCCTGGTCGACGACGAGAACGCGGCCGACGACAGCGACTACGTGCTCGAACGCGACGGCCAGCACTGGCTGCTGTCGTGCAAGCACGGCAGCGCCTTCGTGCTCGGCCGGCTGACGGTCAACGAACTGGCCCGCGCCATCGACCTGAAGGGCGCCGCTGGCGGCTTCCTGCTCACCCAGGGAAAGATTACCGACGACGCGCGCCCGGTCGCCGCCCTGCAGCGCATCGAGCTGCTCGACGGCCCCGCACTGTGGCCGCAGTTGCGCGATTTCCTGCCGCCCGAGCAGCTTGCGGGCATCCGCGCCAGGGCCGCGCAGCTGGCCCGGCAGCGCATCCTCTCGTCCTGGCTGCTGGCGCTGCTCGCGGGCGTCGCCGTGTTCCTCGCCCTGCCCGATCGCGCCACCCCCGTCGTGGCGTCAACACCAACGGCGCCGGCACAGGCGGTGGCCAACGTTCCGGGGCCGACCGCATCGCAACAAGCCACGGAACCGGCCGGCACCGCAGCCACCACGGAAGCGCCCACCGTCCCGGAACAGGCGCCGATGGACATCGAACAGCAGCGCGGCGACGTGGCTGCCGCGATCTCCACCCTGCCCGACGTCGACCGCGCGGTCTGGTCCAGCGAATCGACCCTGCAGGTCTTCCTGTCGACCATCGACGGCGACGCCTTCGTCCGCATCTGTCCGCTGATGGAGCGCTACGAGGAACTGGCCTCGTCCCGCATCCAGCTCACGCCGCCGCCGGGCAGCACGGCGACGGTGCGGTTCCGGCAGTGTCTGTCGTATTGATGGTTGGTGGTTGGCGGTTCGTCGTTGGTATCAAGGCTGGAGGGTGCCGCTCGCTTCCTGCGCTTGCCTCGTGATACGCGCCACCTGTCATCTCGAGCGCAGCGAGAGATCTGCGTCCTGATGGCAGATCTCTCGCTGCGCTCGAGATGACAACGGGTGGGGTGGTTACCAATGCACCCCACGCATCATCGCCGCAAACGCGATCTGCTCCTGGCTCGGCGTCTCGTCCTTCAGCGCGGCGCGGTCGCCCTTGGCCGCGGCCGAGTCGGGGAACAGCTCGAAAGCGGTGCTCATGATCACCTCGTAGGCCTTCGGCGCGACCGCGTTGACCAGCGCCGAGAAAATCCCCAGGCGCGTGGCGATGCGGCTTGGCTTCTCGATGATGCCCTTTACCAGCAGGTCCGCGGCCTCCTCCGGGGTCAGCGTCGGCACGCTGTCGTACATCTTGGTCGGCGCGATCATCGGCGTCTTCACCAGCGGCATGTTGACCGTGGTGAAGCTGATGCCCTTGCCCGACAGTTCGCCCTGCGCGCAGCGGCTGAACGCGTCCAGCGCGGCCTTGGAGGCGACGTAGGCCGAGAACCGCGGCGAGTTCGCCAGCACGCCGATCGAACTGATGTTGATGATGTGGCCCTTGCGGCGCTTGGTCATCGACGGCATGAAGCCCATGATCAGGCGCAGGCTGCCGAAGTAGTTGAGCTGCATCGTGCGCTCGAAATCGTGGAAGCGGTCGTAGCTGAGCTCGATCGAGCGGCGGATCGAGCGGCCGGCGTTGTTGATCAGGATGTCGACCTGGCCGTGCTCGTCGAGCACGGTCTTCACCAGCCGGTCGCAGTCGGCCATGTCCGCCAGGTCGGCGGTGTAGGCGAAGACCTTGCCGCCCGCCTTCTTCATGTCGTCGCGGGCCTTGAACAGTTCCTCTTCGCCACGCGCCACGATGATCGTGGTCGCGCCCGCTTCGGCCACGCGCTGGGCGGTGGACAGACCGATGCCGGAGGAACTGCCGGTGATGACGACCACCTTGTTGCGCACCTTCCCCTTCAACGAGCGATCGATGAACAGGTCCGGGTCGAGGTGGCGCTCCCAGTAGTCCCACAGGCGCCACGCATAGT
>JAFAEU010000103.1 GCA_023423855.1 Pseudomonadota bacterium
ACCGCACCCTCATGCTCGAGTACAGCACCTACTCGGTGATCTCGCCCGAGGGCTGCGCCTCGATCCTGTGGAAGGACGCGGGCAAGGCGCGCGACGCCGCCGAGCAGCTCGGCCTCACCGCGAAGCGGCTGTACGAGCTGAAGCTGGTCGACAAGGTGATGCGCGAACCGATCGGCGGCGCCCACCGCAACCCGCGCCAGACCGCGATCCGGCTCAAGACCGTGCTGCTCAACGAACTCGACTCGCTCGACGGCCTGCCGATCCCGGAGCTGCTGGAGCGGCGCTACCAAAGGCTGCGCGGCTACGGCGCCTACGAGAACGCCTGACCGGATCGCGCCCGCGCATGAGCCCGATCCTCCTGATGTCGATCGCGCTGCAGGTCGCCTGCGCGGTGCACGCCGTGCGCACCGGGCGGCCGCTGTACTGGATCTTCATCCTGCTGATCGGCTCGTACATCGCGGTTGCGGTCTACGTCCTCGCCGAAGTGCTGCCGGACATGCGCAACAGCCGCAGCGCGCGCCTGCTCGCGCGCAACGTGCAGGACCGGATCGACCCCGGCCGCGGCAAGCGCGAGGCCAGCCGCCGGCTCGACATCGCCGACACGCTCGACAACCGCCGCCGGCTGGCGGAACAGAGCCTGCTCGACGGCGACTACGCGCATGCGGCCGAACTGTACGGCGCCTCGCTGAAGGGCCTGTACGCGACCGACCCGGACCTGATGCTCGGACTGGCGAAGGCGCAGTTCGGCCTCAACGAACCCGCGCAGGCGCGCGCGACGCTCGATGCGCTGATCGCCGCGAACCCCGGCTTCCGCTCCAGCGAGGGCCACCTCCTGTACGCCCGTGCCACCGAGGCCGCGGGCGACATCCCCGCCGCCCTGCACGAGTACGAAGCCGTGGTGCAGGGCCATCCGGGCGAGGAAGCCCGCGCCCGCTACGCGCTGCTGCTCAAGCGCGAAGGCGATGCCGCCGGCGCCGAGCGCCTGTTCCGCGAAATCCTCAAGCGCGCCGATGCGCTGCCGCGCTACTACCGCAAGGAGCAGCGCGAGTGGATCGAACTGGCGAAGCGCGAGTTGGCCTAGCCGCCGGAGAAGCGCCTTGCCGCGATGGTGCAAAGCACTCTTGTCCATGGCCCTCGTGGCCGTCCTGCTGTCGCTGGCGGCCTGCTACGGACTGTATTGGCATGGTGCCAGCCTGCTTCCCGCCAAACTCGAACCGACCTCGACGCGCTACGGCACGGACCTGCACGGGCTCTACTGGTCGACGCTGGATGGCCAGCCGCCGATCCGGATCGAAGCCACGAGTCCGCCGCGCATTGCCTGGGAAACGGCTTCCCTGGTCCTCGGCGCGGACCACGGCGCCCACCGCATGACGACGAGCCCGCAGCGACAGGCGCTGGCCCAGGCCGCGCGGCTCCACATGCTTGAACTGGACGGCACGAACGCCCTTTCGTCCGGGCGCAGGGCGCTTGCGGAAACCGCCCTGTCGATCAGGATCAGCCGCGAGTGGAATGCCACGCAGATCCTGGATTCGATCCTGGACCGCGCCTGGTTCGGTCGCGGCGCGAAGGGATTCGAAGCGGCGTCGCGGCGATGGTTCGGCAGGCCCGCCACGGCACTGGACATTCACCAGCGGCTTGCCTTGCTGACGCTGGCGCGCGGCCCGTCGTACCTCGACCCCGTCTGCCACCGCGAACGTTTCACGGAACGCCATGCGCGCCTGGTCGAGACCTTGCAGCTCGACGCCGATCCCGGCGCGGCGCGCGCGTTGGCGGGACTGCAGCCGACCACCTGCCCGCCCTGATCCCCGGCCCGGTGGGTCTAGAATCGCCCCGTCCGCAACCGGCGGACTTCCGGGGAACGACCATGATCATCAAGAAGCTCGACGTGCTTTCGGTGGGCAAGATCACGGGCATCATCGCGGCGGCTGTCGGCCTGCTCGCGGGCCTGATCCTGCTGGTTTTCGGCGGGATGCTGGCGGGACTGGCCGGCGGCACCGGGGAGGGCAATCCGCTGCTCGCGGTGGGCGGCGGCATCTTCGGCGTGATCGCGCTGCCGATCATCTACGGCATCTTCGGTTTCATCGGCGGCCTGGTCCAGGCGCTGATCTACAACCTCGCCGCCGGCGTGATCGGCGGCATCCGCATCGAGACCGAGTGAACGCCTGCATCGCGCGGGCACGGGTCCGCGCGACACCTCGCCGTGCCATGCCGCCATGACCTTCCCGCTCACGTGGCCGGCCGACGCGCCGGCCGCGACGAATGCGCCGCTGCTGGTCGGCTACAGCGGCGGCCTCGATTCCACCGTCCTGCTGCAGCGCCTGGCCGGCGACGCCGCGCTGCGCGCGCGCGGCCTGCGCGCGATCCACGTCCACCACGGCCTGCACGACGACGCCGACGCGTGGGCGGCGCATTGCGCGCAAGCCTGCGCGGCGCTCGACGTACCCCTCGACGTCGTCTGCGTGCGCGTCGCCCGCGACGGCGACGGTCTCGAAGCCGCGGCACGCCGCGCGCGCCACGCCGCGTTCGAAAGCGCGTTGGCCAACGGCGAAGTGCTGGCGCTCGCGCACCATCGCGACGACCAGGCCGAAACCTTCCTGCTGCGCGCGCTGCGCGCCTCCGGCGTCGACGGGCTGGCCGCGATGCGCGCGTGGCGCCGGTTCGGGCGCGGCTGGCTGTGGCGCCCGTTGCTCGACGTGCCGCGACAGGCGCTGCGCGACCACGCGCAGGCACACGGACTGCGCTGGATCGAGGATCCGTCGAACGGGGACGATGCGCACGACCGCAACTTCCTGCGCCTGCACGTGATGCCGACCCTGCGCGCGCGCTGGCCGCAGGCCGACGC
>JAFAEU010000216.1 GCA_023423855.1 Pseudomonadota bacterium
CTGCGCCTGGACATCGAGGGCGGCTCGTCGATCTACGAGTCGATGAGCAAGCATCCGGTCCAGTTCGACGAGCTGTACCGCAACCTGGTGAAGGCCGGCGAAGGCGCGGGCGTGCTGGAAACGGTGCTCGACACCATCGCCACCTACAAGGAAAACATCGAGACCCTGAAGGGCAAGATCAAGAAGGCGCTGTTCTACCCGGCGATGGTCATCGTGGTCGCGATCCTGGTCAGCGCGCTGCTGCTGATCGTGGTGGTGCCGCAGTTCGAGGCCACGTTCGCGAACTTCGGCGCGGAACTTCCGGCCTTCACCCAGCTGATCATCAACGCCAGCCGCTTCATCACCAAGTGGTGGTGGATGATCCTGCTGATCGTGGGCGGGAGCCTGTTCGGCTTCATCTTCCTGCTCAAGCGCTCGCCGAAGCTGCAGCACACGATGGATCGGCTGAGCCTGAAGATCCCGGTCATCGGCCAGGTGCTGCACAACGCATCGATCGCCCGCTTCGCCCGCACGCTGGCGGTGACCTTCCGGGCCGGCGTGCCGCTGGTCGAGGCGCTGGGCATCGTCGCCGGCGCCACCGGCAACAAGGTCTACGAGCAGGCCGTGTTTCGCATGCGCGACGACGTCTCGGTCGGCTACCAGGTCAACATGGCGATGAAGCAGGTCAACCTGTTCCCGCACATGGTGGTGCAGATGACCGCCATCGGCGAAGAGGCCGGCGCGCTGGACACGATGCTCTACAAGGTGGCCGAGTTCTACGAGGAAGAGGTGAACAACGCCGTGGACGCGTTGAGCAGCCTGCTCGAGCCGCTGATCATGGTGGTGATCGGCACGGTGGTCGGTGCGATGGTCATCGGCATGTACCTGCCGATCTTCAAGCTCGCCGCGACGATCTGACGGCCTGCGCGCTTCCGGCTGCATCCGCGCCCGTCATTGTGGATGCAGCCGCACCTGTCACCCGGGGCGCAGCTGCACATGTCATTCCGGGCGCAGCCGCACACGTCACACCGAGCCCCCACACTTGTCATTCCGAGCGCAGCGAGGAATCTGCTTGTGCCGTCCTGCATCGCGGCCGCCAGCGGATTCTTCGCTGCGCCCAGGATGACAGGATTCTTCCCGATGACGGTATTCTTCTTCGTTGACGCTTCCGGTAGACACCCCTAGATGGCTTACCTCGACCAGAACCCCGAGCTCGGCTACCCGCTGGTCGCCGGGCTTGGCCTCCTCGTCGGCAGCTTCCTCAACGTGGTGATCCTGCGCCTGCCGCGGCGCATGGAGTGGGAGTGGAAGCGCGACGCGCGCGAGGTGCTGGAGGAGCCGGAGCTCTACGACCCGCCCCCGCCCGGCATCGTGGTGGAGCGCTCGCACTGCCCGCACTGCGGGCACCAGTTGTCGTGGTACGAGAACATCCCGGTGCTGAGCTGGCTGGCGCTGCGTGGCAGGTGCCGCAGCTGCAGGGCGCCGATCTCGATCCAGTACCCGCTGGTGGAACTGGTGACGGCGCTGCTGTGCACGCTGTGCGTGTGGCAGTTCGGCTTCGGCTGGCAGGGGTTCGGGGCCTGCCTGCTGACGTGTTTCCTGGTGGCGCTGTCGGGCATCGACCTACGCACGCAGCTGTTGCCGGACTCGCTGACGCTGCCGCTGATGTGGCTTGGGCTGGTGGCCTCGCTGGACAACCTGTACATGCCGGCGAAGCCGGCGCTGCTGGGCGCGATCGCGGGCTACGCGAGCCTGTGGTCGGTGTGGTGGGTGTTCAAGCAGGTGACCGGCAAGGAAGGCATGGGCCACGGCGACTTCAAGCTGCTGGCGGCGCTGGGGGCCTGGGTGGGGCTGGCGGGGGTGCTGCCGATCATCCTGCTGTCGTCGGTGGTGGGGGCGGTGGTGGGTTCGATCTGGCTGGCGATGAAGGGCCGCGACCGGGCGACGCCGATTCCGTTCGGGCCGTACCTGGCGATCGCGGGCTGGGTCGTCTTCATGTGGGGCGATCAGCTGATCGGCTTGTACAAGGGCTACGCCGGGTTGTAGCGGGCGTCCGCGCTGCGCGTACGCACCTCGTTTCCCCGCCATTCCTCCGCAGGCGCGTAGCCACGCCCCGTCCGTTGTCATTTCGACCGCAGGGAGAAATCTCCCGTCCGGCGCGCGGAAAGAAGATTTCTCCCTTCGGTCGAAATGACAGGTTCTTCCCTCACTCCGCGGCCTGCCCCCGGCTACATGCGCGTCGGGACAGAAGGCCGGACGGGGACGCTCTTTCCCGCCACACCATGCACAATCCCCCCATGGCCGACTACGTAGTGGGACTCACGGGAGGCGTGGCCTCCGGCAAGAGCGAGGTGACGCGGCGCTTCGAGGCGCTGGGCGTGGCCGTGGCCGACGCCGACCTCGCCGCGCGCGATGCGGTGGCCGTGGGCAGCGAGGGGCTGGCGGAGGTGGTGGCGGCCTTCGGCGCGGGTGCGCTGGCGCCGGATGGTTCGCTGGACCGGCCGGCGATGCGCCGGCGCGTGTTCGCCGACGATGCGGCGCGCCTGCGGCTGGAGGCGATCGTGCATCCGCGCGTGCGCGAACTATTGCGCAGGCAATGTGCGCTGGCGTCGGGACCCTACGCGATCGCCGCGATTCCGCTGCTGGCCGAGGCCCTGCCCCTCCCGGGCATGTCGGGGGGCGGGCGCGGGGCCTATCCGTGGCTGCAGCGGGTACTGGTGGTCGATGTGCCGGTGACGGTGCAGCACGCGCGCCTG
>JAFAEU010000247.1 GCA_023423855.1 Pseudomonadota bacterium
TGTACATGCCGCCGTTGACGTGGATGGTTTCGCCGGTGATGTAACCGGCGCCGGGGCCGGCGAGGAAGGCGACCGCATTGGCGATGTCGGCCGCCTGGCCGAGGCGCCCGAGCGCGATCTGGCCGACCAGCGCGTCCTTCGCATCCTGCGGCAGCGCGGCGGTCATGTCGGTCTCGATGAAGCCGGGCGCGACCACGTTCACGGTCACGCCGCGCGAACCGATCTCCTTCGCCAGCGATTTGCTGAAGGCGATGATGCCGGCCTTGGCCGCGGCGTAGTTGGTCTGCCCGGCATTGCCGGTGACGCCGATCACCGAGGCGATGTTGATGATGCGGCCCTTGCGCGCCTTCATCATGCCGCGCATCGCGGCCTTGCAGGCGCGGTAGACGCTGGTGAGGTTGGTGTCGAGGATCGCCTGCCAGTCCTCCTCGCCCATGCGCATCAGCAGGCCGTCGCGGGTGATGCCGGCGTTGTTGACGAGGATCGAGAGCGGAGCGATCTCCTTGCCGATCGCCTCGACCAGCGCCTCGACCTGCCCGGCCTTCGACACGTCGAGCACGCGGCCGTG
The DNA here is from genome assembly GCA_023423855.1 of Pseudomonadota bacterium. Lineage (GTDB taxonomy): Bacteria > Pseudomonadota > Gammaproteobacteria > Xanthomonadales > Xanthomonadaceae > Luteimonas. The sequence continues at coordinate 569 of JAFAEU010000247.1, forward strand.
GCCGCTGCCGTGCGCCTTCAGCCGTTCGGCGATCGCCTGCGCGCCCGCCTCCGAGGTCGCGGTGCCGATGACGGTCGCGCCCTGCGCCGCCAGCGTATCGGCGATCGCGGCGCCGATGCCGCGGCTGGCGCCGGTGACGAGGGCGGTCTCGCCCTTGAGGATGTCGGTCATGTTCGGGACTCCGTTGGTTCTTTGCCGGTGATTGGTGATTGGAAAGAGCGGATCGACGGCGGACTTACGCTCTTGTCGAATCACGAATCACCAATCACGTCCATTCAGCCAGCGCGCCCTCGAACTCGCCGACCTGCCCGATCGCGCGCGCCTCCAGCCCCTTGTCGATGCGCTTGACCAGTCCGGCCAGCACCTTGCCCGGGCCGCATTCGGCGATGCGCGTCGCGCCCCTGGCGGCAAGCGCCTGCACGCAGCCGGTCCACTGCACCGGCAGGTACAGCTGGCGCACGAGCGCGTCGCGGATCGCCTGCACGCCCGCGTGCACTTCGGCGTCGACGTTCTGCACCACCGGCAGCTGCGGCTCGCGCCAGGCCAGGCCGGCCATCGTCTCGGACAGGCGGTTGGCGGCCTCGCGCATCAGCGGCGTGTGCGAGGGCACGCTGACGGCGAGCTTCACCGCCTTGCGCACGCCCTTCTCCGACAGCAGCGCGAGCGCGCGGTCGACCGCCGCGGCGTCGCCGCCGATGACGATCTGCCCCGGCGAGTTGTAGTTGGCCGGCACCACCACGTCGCTGTGCGATGCGGCCTTGCAGACTTCCTCGACCAGCGCGTCGTCGGCGCCGAGCACCGCCGCCATCGCGCCGGTGCCCGCGGGTGCGGCGTCCTGCATCAGCTGGCCGCGGATGCGCACCAGGTGCGCGCCGTCCTTGAGCGACAGCGCGCCGGCCGCGACCAGCGCCGCGTATTCGCCCAGGCTGTGGCCGGCCAGCAGCGCCGGCTGCGCGCCGCCCTGCTCCTTCCACGCGCGCCACACCGCAACGCCGGCCGCGAGCAGCGCCGGCTGGGTGTATTCGGTACGGTTGAGCTGTTCCTCGGGGCCGCCCTGCGACAGCGCCCACAGGTCGACGCCCGCGCCTTCCGACGCCTCGTCGAACGTCGTGCGCACGACGGGATGCAGTTCCGACAGTTCCGCGAGCATGCCCACCGACTGCGAGCCCTGCCCGGGAAACACGAACGCGAGTTGCGGATCGGTCACGCCAACATCCGGGGAGAAAAACAGGGCGCGATGATACGGGCAAACGCGGAGCCTCGTCTGTACCGAGGCGTATGCCGCGCGGGCGCGATCGGTGGACACCGGCGCTGCCTGGGGCCGTCGTCGAAGCGCTGGCGCTTCCCTCCAGGCGGTTCGGGGCGCACATACCGGCGGCGGCGCGCTTTTCTTCTCCTTCGCCGCCATCCATCCCGACTGTCATTTCGACCGCAGGGAGAAATCTCCGGACAGCAATCCGGAGCGCGACGGCGACGGAAGGGGAAAGGCAGATTTCTCCCTGCGGTCGAAATGACAGAATGACCCGCCGGAATGACAGGAGGCCGCGTCGGAATGTGGCGTGGCGCCGGCCACGGACGCGCCCGCGGCGCATCCGCCACCGCAGGCTCAGTAGCGCAGCAGCGCCGAGCCCCAGGTGAAGCCGCCGCCGAAGGCTTCCAGCAGCACCAGCTGGCCGCGCTGCACCTTGCCCGAGCGCACCGCCTCGTCCAGCGCCAGCGGCACCGAGCCCGAAGAGGTGTTGCCATGCTTGTCGACGGTCACGACCACGCGCTCCATCGGCATGTCCAGCCGCTTCGCGGTGGCCTCGATGATGCGCAGGTTGGCCTGGTGCGGGATCAGCCAGTCGATGTCGTGGCGGTCGAGGCCGTTGGCTTCGAGCGTTTCCTCGACCACCGAATCGAGCGCCTTGACCGCGTACTTGAACACGTCGCTGCCGGACATCTGGATGGCGACGCCGGCGTTCTTCTCGTTTTCCTTGAACCCGACCGACACGCCCACCGGGTTCCACAGCAGCTCCTTCTTGCCGCCGTCGGCGTGCAGGTGGGTGCTGAGGATGCCGGTCTCGCTGTCGGCCTTGAGCACCACCGCGCCGGCGCCGTCGCCGAACAGCACGCAGGTGGTGCGCTCGGTCCAGTCGACCATGCGCGTGAGCGTTTCGGAACCGACGACCAGCACCGTCTTCGCGTCGCCGGACTTGATGAACTTGTCGGCCACCGACAGCGCGAACAGGAAGCCCGAGCAGGCGGCGTTGACATCGAACGCGCCGCAGCCGCTGATGCCCAGGCGATGCTGCAGCAGGCAGGCGCTGGACGGGAAGATCAGGTCGGGCGTGGTGGTGCCGACGACGATCAGGTCGATTTCTTCGGCCGCAGTGCCCGCGGACTCCAGCGCGCGCACGGCGGCGTGGTAGGCGAGGTCCACCGTGGTCTCGCCTTCGGCGGCGACATGGCGCTCGCGGATGCCGGTGCGCGAGGCGATCCATTCGTCGCTGGTATCGACGATCTTCGACAGGTCGTCGTTGGTCAGTACCTTGGAAGGCAGGTAGCTGCCGGTACCGGCAATGCGGGAATAGATACGCTCGCTGCTCATCGCGTGGACGGCCCTCGTGTCGATGCGGGCGGCCTCCGTGCCGCAATGGCGCCGCCAGCGCGGGCGCCGTCGGCGTACCGATGATCAACGGGCCCGCAGGCGCGGGCCCGCGACGGGTCAGTCTTCGTCGACGACCTTGACCTTGGGCTGGATCACCTGCTTGCCGCGGTAGTAGCCGTCGGCGGTGACGTGGTGGCGCAGGTGGGTCTCGCCCGAGGTCGGGTCGGTGGCGAGCTGCTTGGCCGTCAGCGCGTCGTGGGAACGGCGCTGGCCGCGACGGGACGGGGTGACACGGGACTTCTGCACAGCCATGGGATTGCTCCGGGAACGATTCGGTTGTTGCGGTTGCTCAAATACGCCATGACGGCGCGGGACACTTCACTTCAATGCTGCTTCTTCAGCGCCGCCAGCCCCGCGAACGGGTTGGCGCGCACTTCCTCTTCCGCGGACACCGGCCAGTCGCGCTCGACCGTTTCCGAGCCCGGCTTCACCGGCACCACCGGGATGGCGAGGATCAGTTCGTCCTCCACCAGCTCCAGCGGCCGCAGCGCGCCGTCCTCGGCGACCAGCAGCGGCTCGTAACCCTCCGGCAGCCCGGCTTCCTCCAACTCCTCGCGGACCAGCCCCAGCCGCTGCACCAGCCGCACCGGGAACAGGAACCGCTGCAGGGTGCGCTGGCATTGCAGCGGCAGCTCCGCATCGAGCTTCAGTTCCAGGTACGGGACCCGCATGGCGTCGCGATCGAAGCCGAGCGCGAACGCCACGTCGCCCTCGGCGTCGACCAGCGCGTCGCGCAGCCTCGGTAGCGCGGACAACGCGATCCGCCCTTCGAACTCCCGCCGCGAGGCGACCATCCGCCAGGCGTCCAGGATTTCGGGCATTTCCGCGGACATAAGCCGCTGAATTTTAAGGATCGCGGGCCCGGCTGTCAAACTCCCGGTGGATCGCCAAGCCATTGCCGCTGCAGGGAAATTTGATTCCGGGCCGCCGCGCGGGTCAGACTGGCTCCCGGTCCCGGGAGCGCCATTGTGACCCTGCTTGCCCTTTCCCTGCTGCTGGCCGCGGTCGCGTTCGCGCTGTCGCTCTGGTTCCGCCGCCGCGGCGGACGCCGCCATCGCGCCATGGCGCAGCTGCTGGATTCGGCCGACGCCCTCGAGGACCGGCTGCGCGTGGCCCGGTCCGAAATCGAGGCCATCGCCGGCGACGAGGAGAACCCGGTGCGCGAGGCGATGCAGGAAATGCTGCGCCAGCGGCTGTGGCTGCAGCAGCACGGCCACGACGCCTCGCTGGAGCAGCTCGACACGGTCCGCGCCTCGATCGACGCCGCGCGCGACAACATCGAGACGCAGCTGCTGCAGATCGAACGCGCCCGCGCAGCGCTGCATTAAGATCCTGCCCGCAAATGCCAGGAACGGCGTAGGTCGGGGCTACGGCCCCGACGCATTCAACATCCAGCGTCGGCCGCGTAGGGCCGACCTACGGATCCAGACATTCATGTGGGGCGGATCAATCGGCCTCATGATCCGGCCCGAAACTCGCAGGAGCGGGACGACCATGCCTCGGCTGATCCTCGCCTCCACCTCACGCTACCGGGCCGAGCTGCTGGCACGACTGCGCCTGCCGTTCGACACCGCGCGGCCGGAGGTGGAGGAAACCCCGCTCCCCGGCGAACCACCGGCATCGCTGGCGCTGCGCCTGGCCGCCGCCAAGGCCGCCGCCGTCGCGGCGGAGCATCCCGAGGCGGTGGTGATCGGCTCCGACCAGGTCGCCAGCTGCGACGGTCGCGTGCTGGGCAAGCCGGGCGCGCGCGAGGCCGCGATCGCGCAACTGCAGGCGATGTCGGGGCGCGAGGTCGTGTTTCTGACCGCGGTGGCGGTTGCCGGCCCGGGCGCGGCCATCGAACACGCGCTGGACACGACGACGGTGCGGTTCCGGCCGCTGGCCGATGACGCGATCGCGCGCTACGTCGACGCCGAGACGCCGCTCGACTGCGCCGGCAGCTTCAAGTGCGAAGGGCTCGGCATCGCCCTGTTCGAGGCCATCGACAACCGCGACCCGACGGCGCTGGTCGGCCTGCCCCTGATCGCCACAGCGCGCCTGCTGCGCGCGCGCGGGTTCGCCCTGCCCTGACGCCCCGTTCGCGTTTTCGCTGCAGAACTCAACTGTCTTTGCGCAGCGGACGCCTGCAGGCAAACGTCATTCCGCGGCGCGGATCTCGATGGGGAACTCGCGCCAGTCCTCGACGCTGCCGTCGGCGCCGTGCAGGCGCAGCCCCAGCCAGTGCCGGCCGGGCGGCACCATGCCGGCCTCGACCTTCGCGCGGAAGCCGACCCGTGGATGCCGTGGATCGTTGGAAATCTTCCAGAAGCCGGCCAGGCCCGGGAGCGGCTGGCCGTATTCCGCGGTGGCGGCCGGGCGGCCATCGACCAGCACCTCGACCTTGTCCAGGCCGACGCCATCCTTGAACGCCCATCCCGACACCTCGAACGCGCCGGCGACGGTCGCGTCCGCCGCCGGCTGGTCGATCCACGCCATCGCCGGCGTCGTGCAGGCGGCGCCCTCCTTCGCCTCGGGCAAGCCCTGCGGCCACGCGAACAGCACGAAGCGCTGCGCGCCGTGGTCGACGTTGAGCACGCGCGGCGCCGGCAGCGGACCGAACAGCGCGCACAGGTCGTGGTAGCGCTGCAGCAGGTCGCGGTACTGGACGTCGCTGGCGCCGACCACGAGCAGCAGCGGCGATCCGCCAAGCTCGCTGCGTTGCGCGACCTCCAGCCCCCACAGCCGCAGCTGCGGCGCGCGCCCGTGCGCGCGGTTGAGCGGATGGTCGAGCACCGCGATGCCGGTTTCGCCGAGCGCGAAGCCCAGCTCGGCGCCGATCTTGAAGTTGTCCGCGACCAGCCGCGTGCCGGCGGGCATCTGCGCGCGGGCGCTGCGCACGGCGTCGGCCAGCTCGTCCCAGCCGGCGAAGTTCGACGGATACCACTTCAGCGCGGCCGTGCGGGCGCGGACGTCGGGCGTCGACACCGCCACGTAGTAGCCCAGCACGGCCATCAGCCCGGCCGCGGCCAGCGCCCAGGCCGCGATGCGCAGCGCCCGCGGCCATCCGGCGATCGCGGCCGGCAGCAGCGGCAGCAGTGCGACGTAGCCGGGCAGCGGCCAGTGGAAGCTGACGCGCTCGGTGTCGGCGAAGAAGCCGAGCGCGAAGAAGCCCAGGATCACGATCGCGCCCGACCAGGCCAGCAGGCGCACCGCCGGATTGTCCGCGCGGCGGAACCTCCACGCCGCCCAGAGCAGCCCGGCGAACAGCAGCGGCGTCACCAGCGCGGCCTGGATGCCGAGGAAGTTGATGCCGTCCAGGTGCAGGGCCCAGGGATGGCGGTCGACGAGCTGGAAGCGCAGGCCGGCTTCGGCGTTCTCGATGTTCCAGGCCAGCAGCGGGATCCACGCCGCCGCGCCGAATGCGATCGCGACGATGACCCGCGGGTCGCGCAGCAGGGCGCGCCCCTGCGCGATCAACAGCAGGGCGAGGAAACCGGCGCCGATCGCGGCGATGAAGCGATAGTGGCTCAGCGCGCCGATCGCCAGCCCGAGCGCGAGCTGCACGGCGTCGGCGTGGTCGACGCCGCGGAGCATCTTGGTCAGCGCGTCCAGGCACAGCAGGGTGGCGAGCGCCATCAGCACGTCCGGCAGCGCCATCACCCCGAGGGTGCCGAACAGCGGCAGCAGCAGCGCCGCGCAGCCGGCGGTCCACGCCTGCCGCGGATCGAACTCGCGCCAGGCGATGCGCACCACCAGCCACGGCAGCAGCGCCGAGACCGCGAGGAACAGCGCGCGCGCGGCCAGCACGCCGTCTCCGAACAGCTCGCCCCCGAGGCGAATCGTCCACGCGGTGAGCCCGGGCAGGTCGGAATAGGCCCAGGACATGTGCTGCCCTTCCTGCCAGTAGAACGCCTCGTCGACGAACAGCGGCAGGCGCGCGGCCACGACCAGCTTGGCCAGCACGATCGCCGACCAGAGCGTGAGGTAGGCCGCACGCATTCCGTTCCGTTCCCGCATCCGCCGCAACCCCGCTACACTCGAAATCGTCCACCAAGGAGAGCGCCGTGTCCGCCGCCACCCACGAACCGGTCATGCTAACCGACCGAGATCAAGACGCGTTGAAGGCGGCGCAGGCGCAGGTCAACCGTTTCGTGCTGGGCAAGGCGCACGAGGTGCGGCTCGCCTTCGTCGCGCTGCTGTCCGACGGCCACCTGCTGATCGAGGACTTGCCCGGGCTGGGCAAGACCACGCTGGCGCATGCGTTGGCGGCGACGCTCGGCCTCGGGTTCCAGCGCGTGCAGTTCACCTCCGACCTGCTGCCCTCGGACATCGTCGGCGTGTCGATCTTCGACGCGCAGGCGCGGCGCTTCGAGTTCCACCCCGGGCCGGTGTTCGCCAACGTCCTGCTCGCCGACGAGATCAACCGCGCGCCGCCGCGCACGCAGAGCGCGCTGCTGGAGGCGATGGCCGAGCACCAGGTCACGGTGGACGGCACCACCCACCGGCTGCCGGAGCCGTTTTTCGTGATCGCCACGCAGAACCCGGTCGACCTGTCGGGCACCTATCCCCTGCCCGATTCGCAGCTCGACCGCTTCCTGCTGCGGCTCACGCTCGGCTATCCGAACGAGGACGCCGAGCGCGCGTTGCTGGCCGGCGACGACCGCCGCGGCATGATCGCGCAGGCGACGCCGGTACTTGGCGGCGACGACGTGCTGCGGCTGCGCAGGGCCGTCGCCGGCGTGCACGCCAGCGAAGCGCTGGTCGGCTACGTGCAGGCGCTGCTGGCACGCAGCCGGCACGCGGCCGGGGTGCGCGTCGGCCTGTCGCCGCGCGCGGGCATCGCCCTGCTGCGCGCGGCGCGCGCCTACGCGATGCTGCTCGGCCGCAACCACGTGGTGCCGGAGGACGTGCAGGCGCTGTTCGGCGCGGTCGCGGCGCATCGGCTGGTGCCGGAAAGCGAGGCCGGGGATGGGGCCACGCTGGCGAAGTCGATCCTGCATGGCGTGCCGGTGGATTGAGGCCGGTTTCTGGCGAGGCCGCATGTCGTTCGCGTCGATTCGAGCCGGTGTCCTGCCGCTTGTGGCGCAAGGACGCAGCTTTCGTCTGGGTGCCGAAGTCCTGCCCAGACCCGGAGGGCGGCGGGCAAGGATGCCCGCCGTTTTCCGCCACGGCATGGATGCCGTGTCGGAAAATCCGCGGAGATGGTGCAGCGGAGGGCTTGTGATCTTGCGAGGAAGGCCCTTTCTTTTGGTGACTTTTCTTTGGGCCAACAAAGAAAAGTTACCCGCTCGCCCGTGGCGAGCGGAAGCTCTTGCCCTTCGCACCGCATGGAAAAGTCATTTCGAAGTCAAAAGCTTCCGTCCGCCTGCGGCGGCCGGGTTCATTTCTTTTGCTGGCCCAAAAGAAACGAACCAAAGAAAACGGCCTTCCCCGACGAAGCTAACCTGCCGCCGGAAAGTGCGACGGGATTTTTCGACAGGGCATCCATGCCCTGGCGAAAAACGGCGCGCATCCATGCGCGCCGCCCTCCGGGTCTGGACGGGTCTGCGGCTCTCTGGGTTTGGACAAATCTTCGGTACTCCGGATCTGAACAGGTTTGCGGCACTCCGGCGAAAAGCAGAACTGCAAATGCATAGACCAGCATCGGACTTGACGCGGCTGTATCCATGAAACCGTGGCAATCGCATTTTCGGCAACGCGCGCATGCACGCTTCGATGCGTGGGTGCGCAGGCGCACGCCGGCCACGCTGCCGGTGCGCTTCGACCGCCATCGCATCTACATCCTGCCGACCCGGTTCGGGGCGTTCTTCACCGCCCTGCTGCTGGCGATGGGCGTCGGCGCGCTCAACTACAACAACAACCCGGCGCTGCTGCTGTGCCTGCTGCTCGCCGGCGCGG
>JAFAEU010000249.1 GCA_023423855.1 Pseudomonadota bacterium
CCCCCCGCTTTCTGGCATTCGGCGATCGCCTGCAGGGTCAGGGTGGTCTTGCCGGAGGATTCGGGCCCGTAGATCTCGACCACGCGGCCCTTGGGCAGGCCACCGATGCCCAGGGCCATGTCCAGCATCAGCGAACCGGTGCCGATGACCTCGGCCGGCTCGACGCTACCGTCGCCCATGCGCATGACCGAACCCTTGCCGAACTGCTTCTCGATCTGGCTCAGGGCGGCGGACAGCGCGCGCTTCTTGTTCTCGTCCATCGTGGTGGTCCTTGTCATGGTGAATTCGGGTTGGGTGCATCCTTGCAGGCGCCCATCGCAAAAGCTGCGACCCGGGCGCCGGGATCGAAACTAGTCGCCGCGACGGGTCGCGGATGCCGGGCAACGGCCACGGCGGATGTCGGGAAACCCCGTGCCGGCCTCACCGGTTCGGCCTCACCAGGCCGCAGTACAGGCCCTCGATGGCGAAGTCCTGGTCGGGCTGCACCTCGATCGGCGCATAGTCGGGGTTGCGCGGCAGCAGGCGGATGCGGTCCCTGCCGATCTTCAGCAGCTTGACCGTGATCGCATCGTCGATGCGCGCGACGACGATCTGGCCGCTGCGGGCGTCGCTGGTGCGGTGCACACCGATCAGGTCGCCCTCGAAGATGCCCTCGTCGATCATCGAGTCGCCCTTGACCTTGAGCAGGTAGTCGGGCGCGGGCGAGAACAGCGCGCGGTCCATCAGCACCACCTGCTCGCTGCCGATGTCGGCGCCGATCGGCAGGCCGGCGGCGACCTGCCCCAGCACGGGCAGGTGCAGCGCATCGTCGTTGCCGGCCGCCAGGTCGAGGACCTGCTGCGGGGCCGGCACCGGCTGCAGCACGCGGATGCCGCGCGCCCGGCCCGGCACGCGCTCGATCGCGCCGGCGGCTTCCAGCGCCTCCAGGTGGTACTGCGCGGCGCGCACGCCGCTGAAGCCGAAGGCGCGGGCGATCTCGGCCTGCGAAGGCGGCACGCCCTCGGCCTCGATGCGTTCGGCGATCAGTCCGAGGATGGCCTGCTGGGTGTCGGTGAGGTTCATGGTTAGTAGTAATACTACTAACTTCGTCGGCGCGCAAGCGGATTCGCGACCGCGCCTGCCCCGACGCCGATCAGGGCCCCGCTGGATCCCCTGAAGCAGCCGGCAATTCCCCGATTCCGCCCAGCGCAGCGGCCACCGTCTGCCGGCGCACGGCGTCGCGATCGCCTTCGAAATGGAACACCGCCGCGCGCGCGTAGCCCCCGCGGCGCTTCCACGCCACCCATACCGTGCCGACCGGCTTGTCCTCGCTGCCGCCGCCGGGACCGGCGATGCCGGTGACCGCCACCGCGATGCTGGCGCCCGAGTGCACCAGCGCGCCGGACACCATCTCGATCGCCGTCTCGCGGCTGACCGCGCCATGCGTTTCCAGCGTCTGCGGCTGCACGCCGAGCATCGCCTGCTTGGCCTCGTAGCTGTACACGACCATGCCGCAGTCGAACCAGTCCGAGGAGCCGGCGACGTCGGTGACGGTCTTGGCGATCCAGCCGCCGGTGCAGCTTTCGGCGGTCACCAGCATGTGGTGCGAGGCGCGCAGGCGCGCGCCGGTTTCGGTCGCCAGGCGATGCAGGTCGTCGTCGGTCGGGATCACGGTGGACATGGAGACACGCTGGGGGCGGGCCGTCCTTTTTAACCCAATCCGGCCATGGTCGCCGGCGAGCAGGCGAAAAAAGGCCCGCGCATCCGTGGACGCGCGGGCCGGAGACGCGGGGCCGGCTCAGTAGCGGACGCGGAAGGTCACGCCGTACATCCGCGGGGCGGCCGGGAAGGCGTTGAAGGTGTTGAGCGGATTGCCCGGATCCGGGAACAGCGCCTGCAGCGGGCCGTCGAAGCCGACCTGCACGTAGTCGGTGTCGGTGAGGTTGGTGCTCCACAGCTCCACCATCCAGCGGTTGTCGCTGGCACCGAAGCCGAAGCGGGCGTTGACCACCGTGTAGGACGACTGCGCCTTTTCGACGTCGAGGTCGGAGCCGGTGTTGTAGTCGCCCATGTACTTCGCGCCGACGTTGAAGCGGCCGATCAGGCTGTTGCTGAAGTCCCACTCGTAGGTCACGGCCATCGAACCCGACCACTCGGGCGCGAACGGCATGGTCGCGCCCGGCAGTTTGTACAGCGCGCCCGACGTGCTCAGCGGGGTGCGCTCGATGAAGTCGCCGCCCGGGATGTCGTCGCCGAACTTGGTGTCGGCGTACATCAGGCCGCCCTGCAGCATCAGCCCCGGTACCGCCTGCGGCTGCCACAGGATCTCGGCGTCGAGGCCCTTCGAGGTCACCTTCGGGATCGAACGCACCACGAAGCTGGTGCCGAGGAAGCTGTTCAGCTGGAAGTCCTCGTACTCCTGGTGGAACAGCGTCGCGTTCAGCAGCAGCGAGCCGCCGGCCCAGGTGGTCTTGGCGCCGAGCTCGTAGCTGTCGACGAACTCACCGGGGAACGAGGTGTCGGCGACCGGGGTGATGCCGGCGCCGCTGGCCGAATTGCCGTCGGCCGACTGCACGCGGTCGAGGTTGAAGCCGCCGCCCTTGTAGCCGCGCGCCGCCGACGCGTAGGTCATGACGTGCTCGTTCCAGCGGTAGGCCGCCTTCAGCGTGCCCGACCACTCCTTCTCCTCGCTTTCCTGGAACGTCGAGCGGCCGTTGTGCAGCGCATTGGCCCACGGCAGGCACATGTAGCCTGCGATCTGCGGGCCGGCCGAGGCCATGACCGCGTCCTGCACCGCCGCAGGCAGGCCGGCGAAGGCCGTGCTGCGCGAGGCCAGCGCCGCGCGCAGGCGGGCATAGCGGTTCGGGTTGAGCGGGTTCTGGTCGGTCAGCGCGCCGGTGCAGGCCAGGCTGCCGTTGGGATTGCTGTAGCTCGAGCTGAGCTCCTTCTCCTCGCGCGTGTAGCGCAGGCCCAGGGTCAGGTCGAGCGCGTCGGTCGCGTGCCAGGTATTGTTGGTGAACAGCGCCAGGCTCTTCGCGTTCTGCTGGTAGCGGTCGAGCGCGCCGAGCCCGCTGAAGCCGGCGCCGTAGGTCGTGCCGCCGACCTGCGACAGGAACGCCGCCGGCGGGATGTTCAGCGGGTTGTCGAGCGGGATGCCGGAGGCGGCCAGGCTCTGCCCGACCAGCTGGTACACCAGGGTCGACACGTAGGGCTCGTAGTGGGCGCCGACGCGGTAGCTTTCGTTGCGCGCGAGGTCCTCGTCGGAATAGAACACGCCGACCATCCAGTCGAGCCTGTCGGTGGCGCCGGTCAGGCGGAACTCCTGGCTGAAGGTCTCGAAGCCGGTGAACGACTCGTCCTCGCTGGCGTTGCGGTAGATCAGGTCGGCGGTGCTGAAGTCGTAGTCGAGGCCGTTGATCGCCTGCCAGTCGCGCGAGGCGGTGATCGAGGTCAGGGTGGCGCCGCCGAGCGCGTCCATGTCCCAGTTGATCTCGGCCGAAACGCCCTTGTCCTTGATGTCCTGGGTGGTCGGGCGGTTGCTGTAGGCGACGCGGTCGAA
>JAFAEU010000261.1 GCA_023423855.1 Pseudomonadota bacterium
GGCACGACCCGCACTCGCGCCGCGCGTCATGGAACGGCCGGCGGCCCGGCCGGAGCGCCATGAACGGCGCGCGCTGCCCTAGCGAGGCCGGGAAGAAGCACCGTCATCCCCGCGAAGGCGGGGATCCCGTGTCTTTGCCTCGACGACCTGAAGACGCCGGATCCCCGCCTTCGCGGGGATGACGGAATCGCCCTAGAGCTCGCCGCCGTAGCGCGTGAGTCCTTCGCTGAGCAGGTAGCGGGTCGCGGCGACGCGCTCGCCGGGGCTGAAACCGTCGAGCACGTCGACCAGCTGCCGGAACGCCGTGCAGCGCGCGTCGCGGCTGGCGGCGTCGTGGCCGGTGCCGGAGAGGCCGAGCAGGAAGCCGTCGTGCAGCATCATCCCGGTCACCGTCGCGGCCTTGAGCGCCTGCGCGCCGACCGCGGGATCGTAGGCCTGGCGCTGGCCCTGCAGGCCGTTGACCGCGACCGCCGTCACCGCTTCGACGAAGCGCACGCGGCTGGCTTCGCCGAGCGCGTTCGCCGCGCGCTGCAGGCCCATCAGGCTGCGGTCGGCGTCGGGTTCGAACAGTTGGCACAGGCCGCGCGCTTCTGCGTCATTGCGAGATGCGACGTGCACGGCCTTGAACAGGCGATCGATGTCGCCGTCGGGCGCGCGCAGCAGCACGTCGTTGGCGCCGGCGAGGACCTCGACCGGGTCGATGCCGGACAGGTCGATGCGCGAGGACTGCGCCTGCGCGCCGGCGAGCGGTGCGACGAACAGGCATAGCGCGGCGAGCAGCGGTTTCACGGGGGCATCCTCGGCGGGGGCGTCGGCGCGAGTCTAGGCGGGGCGATCTGAATCGGGACCTGCGGGATATCGACACTCCGTCCCTTGTCATTTCGACCGAAGGGAGAAATCCCGCGCCTTTCACCGCATGGTGCGGCGATGGATCGGATCGGCGCCGGAGGGGAAATGCGAGATTTCTCCCTTCGGTCGAAATGACAAGGGGAGGGGCGAAAACGACAGGAAGGAAGCATCGCGTGCAGGCCCGCCCCCCGCAAGCAGGCTCAGCGCCGGCGCACGCGGATGCGGTCCGCCGGGAAACTCGCGATCTCGCCGCCGCCTTCCCGGATCGGCGCACCGGGCTCAGGCGCCCAGGCCATCGCGGTGATCACCTCCCAGCTCGCCGGGAGCAGGTCGTCGGCGCCGCGCAGAGGTTCGTACGCTGCCGCCGCCGCCGCGAAGCGCGCGCGGCCGGTGAGCGTGTGCCGGCGCGCGTGCAGCGCGTTGGTGGCGCCGATCGCGCGCAACTCGCGCATCAGCGCCGCCAGGTCGGGGTGGCCGCGCAGCAGCAGGTCGCGGTCGAGCACCGGATCGCGGAAGCCCGCGTGCATCAGCGCGTCGCCGAACTGCGCGATCGTGGCGAACGGACTGACGTGCGGCGCGTCGTCGGCGCGGGCGAAGGCCTCGCGCAGCTCCCACAGCGTGTCCGGGCCGAAGGTCGAGCACAGCAGCAGGCCACCGGGTTTGAGCACGCGGCGGAAACCGGCGAAGGCGGCGGGCAGGTCTTCGATCCACTGCAGGCACAGGTTGGAGAACAGCACGTCGACGCTGGCATCCATCAGCGGCAGCGCGCGCAGGTCGGCGCAGACGCGGTCGAGCGGTCGGCGCAAGGGATTCCAGCCCTCGCGCGGCGCCACCTCGCCCAGCATCGGCAGCGACAGGTCGAGCGCGACGATGCGCGCCTTCGGCCAGCGCCTGCGCATCGCCTGCGAGGCGTGGCCGGGACCGCTGCCGACGTCCAGCACGACCCCGGGCGACCAGCGTTCGCCGCGATCGGGCGAGAGCGCGAGAAAATCCAGCGATTCCAGCAGGCGCGCCTCGACCTCGCGCTGCAGCTGCGCCGCCGACTCGTAGCCGGCCGAGGCGCGCGAGAACGCGCGGCGCACCTGGCGCGCGTCGAACACCGGCGCGGCGGGCCGCCTCATCGCGCGCCACCGTGCACGGCGTCGGCGAATCCTTCCAGTGCGCCGGCGACTTCCTCGACGTGCGTCAGGAACGGCGCGTGCCCGGCGTGCTCGACCACCACCACCTCCGCGCGGGGCACGCGTTCGGCCGCCGCCCGCATCGCGCGCGGATCGACCAGCCGGTCGCGCCGCCCGCCGAGCCACAGCGTCGGCATCGGCAGAGACGGCAGCACGGCGCGCAGGTCGCTCGTTTCGAGCAGGCCGAGCCCGTCGGCCAGCACGCGTGCGGCCGGCTCGCCGCGCGCGAATACCTCGTCGCGCAGCATCCGCATCTCGCGGCGCGCATCGTCCGAGCCGAAGGCCTCCAGCGCGATGAAGCGCTCCAGCGTCGCGCGGTAGTCGCTGCGCAGGCCCAGCGCGAAGCCGCGGAAGATCTCCGGCGACATGCCCAGCGGCCAGTCGTCGCCGCGCACGAAGCGCGGGCTCGCGCACAGCATCGCCAGGCCCGGCACCGCCTCCGGCCGCGTCGCCGCCGCATGCAGCGCGAACAGCCCGCCGAGCGACCAGCCCACCCA
>JAFAEU010000319.1 GCA_023423855.1 Pseudomonadota bacterium
GTCGCGACCATGTCCGGTGTGAGGATGCCGCCGGCCGACAGGCCCAGGAAGATGTCGGCGCCGGCGACGATCTGCGCCAGCTCGCGCTGGTCGGTCTCGCGCGCGTAGCGGCGCTTGGCCTCGTCCAGGTCCTCGCGGCCGGTGTGGATCACGCCGCCGCGGTCGAAGGCGGTGATGTTCTCCGGCTTCAGGCCCAGCGCCACCAGCATGTCGAGGCACGCGATGCCCGCGGCCCCGGCGCCAGTCGTGGCGAGCTTGACCTGCCCGATGTCCTTGCCGGCGATCTCCAGCGCGTTGACCACGGCCGCGCCGACGATGATCGCGGTACCGTGCTGGTCGTCGTGGAAGACCGGGATGTTGAGCCGCTCGCGCAGCTTGCGCTCGACGATGAAGCACTCCGGCGCCTTGATGTCCTCGAGGTTGATGCCGCCGAAGGTGGGCTCGAGGCTGGCGATGATGTCCACCAGCCTGTCCGGGTCCTTCTCGTCGATCTCGATGTCGAACACGTCGATGCCGGCGAACTTCTGGAACAGCACGCCCTTGCCCTCCATCACCGGCTTGCCGGCCAGCGGGCCGATGTCGCCCAGGCCCAGCACCGCGGTGCCGTTGGAGATCACCGCCACCAGGTTGCCGCGCGCCGTGTAGTCGCTGGCCTTGGTCGGGTCCGCCGCGATTTCCTCGCAGGCATACGCCACGCCCGGCGAATAGGCCAGGGCCAGGTCGCGCTGGGTCAGCATCGGCTTGGTGGCCGCCACCTTGATCTTGCCGCGCGGCTCCATGCGGTGGTAGTCGAGCGCGGCCTTGCGGAAGGCGGCTGCGGAATCGGTGCTGGAAGGCTCGGACATCGCATGCGGGACCGGTGAAGGGCCACCGATTCTAGCCCCTGCCCCCCGGTGCGGGCTTGCACGATCGCCGCGGCGGGGCTGCGGAAGGCGGCGCAAGCGCGCTGGATGGCGCATGGCGCTGCGAAAGCGCGGCGCGCGCAGGTTCAGGCGCCGTTGGAGATCCGGTCGAGGCGGATGCGGTTGGCGAACAGGGAGAACGCCAGTTGCCCGGCCAGGCCGTTGGCGCGCGCGACCCAGTCGGGCAGCCAGCGCGGCGGCGCGAGCACGCCGGCGTCGAACAGCGGGTCCAGGCGGGCCACGTCCTGCAGCGTCAACTTGCCCGCGAACAGGCGCCGGCACTGGAGCAGGCGGCCCTCGCGCAGGGCGTGGCGGAAGAAGGTGTGCACTTCGACCAGGCCGCGCAGGTACACCGTGTCCTTGGCGAAGGCCGCGCCGCCGGTGGTCGGCACGCCGCGGAACACGCGCTGGGCCGAGGAGAAGCTTTCCGCGGCGTCCTGCCCGGCGTCCCGGAAGTAGGCGAACACCTGCAGGAAGTCCGCGCCCTCCATCGCCATCGCGATGGCCTCGGTGCGCAGGCTGATGCGCTTCATGCGCTCGATGTCGATGCTGCCGGTGATCTGTTCGGCCAGTACCGCCAGCCCCTCCTGGGTGGCGGTGATGCGCGGCGAGGACAGCGCCAGGCTCGGCAGCGTGGCCTGTCCGCGACCGTTGAGCGCGGTCAGCGAATGCACCAGCGCCTCGTGGTGCAGCAGCTGCTGGCGGTCGTAGTCGCTGTAGGACGCGCCGCTGCGCAGGCGGATGCGGTAGGCGCCCGCCGCGGCCTTGGCGATCATGTCCGGGTCCAGCTCGACCGCGATCACGCGCTCGCCGAAGAAGTCATCGAGCGCGTTCTGCAGCTGCAGCTGCAGGGCGGTGGCGGAGATCGCGACCTGTTCCTCCGGCGCCAGCAGTTCGCGGTCGAGTTCGCCGGCGATGTCGATGAAGTGCCGCGCGGCATCGCGCGTGGTCGGCCCGCCGCCCGGCAGGGGATCGCCCGGATGCCCGTACAGCGACACCGACAGCGCGCCGGCCGCGGCCGTGCCCAGCGCCTCGAGCATGCGCGCGGCGACGTCCCACTGGCGGGCCGACTCGACCAGGTAGCGGCCCAGCGGATGCGCCGGATCGGCGGCGTCGGCGACGGCCTGCAACTCGCGGCGCGCGTCGCCGAAGTCATGGCGCGGATAGTCGATCCGCGGCGGCCACGCCTCGCCGCGCGCAAGGTCGGCGAGGAAGTCGCGCTGCACCGACGCCGGCCAGCTCGCCAGCGTCAGCACCCGGATCCCGCGCGCGGCCTTGACCATGCGCGCGTCGAGCGCGGCGTGGTGGACGATGTCGGGCGAACCGGCGTCCACCGCTCAGTGCTTGCCGTACTTGTCGTCCAGCCGCTTGTGCAGGGCGCGCGTGAGCACCTTCACGCCCTGCTTGTCGGCCAGCCGCGAAGCGAGGCGGTCCGACGCGGCGGCGACTTCGTCGCGCAGTTTGAGGTAGTTGAGGAAGCGGCCTTCGTCGAGCTCGCCGCGCGCGATCGCGGCGCGCACCGCGCAGCCCGGCTCCTTGCCGTGCGCGCAGTCGCGGAACCGGCACTGCGCGGCCAACGCCTCGATGTCGGCGAAGCCCCCGTCGGCGAGTTCCTCTTCGCCGGTGGGCTTGAGTTCGCGCATCCCCGGCGTGTCGATCAGGCAGGCGCCGGAGGGCAGCGGGATCAGCGCGCGATGGGTGGTGGTGTGGCGCCCGCGCGCATCGTGCTCGCGCACCGCGGCGGTCTTCATCCGCTCGCTGCCGAGCAGGGTGTTTGTGAGCGTGGACTTGCCGGCGCCGGAACTGCCGACCAGCACCGCGGTGTCGCCGGGCCGCAGCCACGGTGCCAGCGCCGCGACCGTCGCGGCGTCCTTCGCGTTCACCACCAGCACCGGCACGTCCTGCGCCGCCATGTCGGCCAGCGCGGCGCGCGCGGCGTCCGCGTCCGCACCCGGCCGGTCGGCCTTGGTCAGCACCACCACCGGCTGCGCGCCGCTGCCCTGCACCAGCAGCAGGTAGCGCTCGATGCGGCGCGGGTTGAAATCGCCGTCCAGCCCGCAGACCACGAACACCGCATCCACGTTGGCCGCGATCAGCTGCTGTCGGTAGTGCTCGCCGGCGGCGCCGCGCTTGATCGCGCCGCGACGCGGCAGCAGGGCGACGATGCGCCTGCCGCCTTCGACCAGCACCCAGTCGCCGACCGCGGGCCGCTCCTCCGGCGCCACCGCGCCCTTGCGATAGCCGGCCGGGCGCTGCCATTCGGGCAGCGATTCCACCGCGACGCCATCGCCGGGGCCGGTCGCCACCACGTAGCCGGAACGATGCTGTTCGACCACCCGCGCCGGAACCGCCGCCGGATGCGCGTCCATCGCCGCCTGCCAGCGCGGATCGACCTCGGCCCGCCAGCCGATCGCCTGCAGCTCGGCGGGCGCGGGACTCAAGCGTGGACGCGGCGGATCGTCATGGCCGCGATTCTACCGCTCCGCCGGTGCGGCGGCCTGGCGATGGTGCTTCGCCGGTTCAAGTGGCGAACGCCTGTGGCCGGCGATCGTGTCCCTACCCGTGTCATTTCGACCGCAGGGAGAAATCTCCCATCCGGCGCACGGGAAGAAGATTTCTCCCTGCGGTCGAAATGACAAGCTTCTTTCTGCGACCATCGGCCAGCGACCTCCTCCACGGATTCGAGATGGCACATTCCCCCGACAGACGCGCGCAGCAACGGAGCACCGGCGCGATCACGCACGCGGCCCGCTGGCTGTCCGCGGCGCTGGCGCTGCTCGTCATGGCCGGCTGCGCGTCCCGCCAGCTGCCGGCTCCTCCGGCCGCGACTGCCGCGACCACGTCCACGGACGATTCGCGTGCGACACCGCAGGTACACCGGGCCTGGCGCTTCGACGAAGACGGCATCGGCTTCGACAACCAGCTGCCGGCGGCGCGCCTGTCGGGCGTGGAACGGCTCGGCGACGGCCTCTACCGCATCGACATCGCGCCGGAAACCCACCCCGTCAATCCCAGCCCCTGGTACGGCCTGCGCATCCGCAGCGACGCGCCGCGCGCGCTGGAGCTGCGGTTTTCCTATCCGCACGGCTATCGCCATCGCTACACGCCCAAGCTCAGCCGCGACGGTCGCGACTGGCGCGAGGCCGACGCGCAGGCGTTCGAGGTCGACGCCGACGGCAACGCGCGCCTGCGGCTGCAGCTCGACGCGGGCGAACTGCGCGTGTTCGCGCAGCCGCCATTGCTGCCCGGCGATTTCGAGGCCTGGTCGACGCGCGTCGCCGCGCAGGTGGGCGCGCAGCCGCACGCGTTCGGCCGCTCGGTGCAGGGGCGCCCGCTGCAGGCCTTCGAATTCGGCGCCGACGGCGACGCACCGCTGCTGCTGGTGGTCGGACGCCAGCACCCGCCCGAGAACACCGGCACCCAAGCGCTGATGGGCTTCGTCGAGGCGCTTGCCGCCGACACCCCGCAGGCGCGCGCGTTCCGCAGCAAGGTCCGCGTGCTGGTGGCGCCGCTGCTGAACCCCGACGGCGTGATCGAGGGCCACTGGCGCGGCAACGCCAACGGCGTCGACATCAACCGCGACTGGGGACCGTTCGCGCAGCCGGAGACGCGCGCGCTGCGCGACCTGCTGGACGCGCGCGGCATCGCCCCCGGCCGCGTGGCCTTCGCCATCGACTTCCACTCCACCTTCCGCGACGTGTTCTACACCGTGGCCGAGGACCCCTCGCGCGCGCCGGGCGGCGTGCTGCACGGGTGGATGGCGGCCATGCAGGCGCGCTTCGACATCGAGGAAAAGCCCTCCGTCGCGCGCAGCCCGGTCTTCAAGAACTGGGCGTTCTGCCGCCTGGGTGCGCCGGCCGTGACCTACGAGGTGGGCGACACCACGCCGGCCGGGGTGCTGCACGAGGTCGCCCGCCACGCCGCGCAGAGCCTGATGCCCCTGCTGGCCGACCCGCCGGCGGTGCCGGCGGCCCCGGCCTGTCCGTCCTTCGCCGGCGGCTGAACCGGCCCGGCGCCGGCCCGCCCACAACCAGCGCCAGCGGCGGTTTTCCGCTAGCATCCGTCCGTTTCCCCTCGACCCGCGCGCCATGTCCGCCCCGCCGCTGCAAACCCGCGAACGCCTGTCCGAAGTCCGCTACGAGATCCGCGGAGAACTGGCCCGGCGCGCCCGCGAGCTCGAGACCCAGGGGCGCAGCCTGATCAAGCTCAACATCGGCAACCCGGGCGCGTTCGGCTTCCGCGCGCCCGAGCACCTGCAGCGCGCGATCGCCGACCACATCCACGCCACCGATCCCTACACCCACCAGCAGGGCCTGCCGGTCGCGCGCGAGGCGATCGCCGCGCACCACGTCGCGCGCGGCACGCCGCATGCGTCGCCCGAGCGCGTGTTCGTCGGCAACGGCGTCAGCGAGCTGATCGACATCTCGCTGCGTGCCCTGCTCAACCCCGGCGACGAGGTGCTGGTGCCCTCGCCCGACTACCCGCTGTGGTCGGCGGCGACCATCCTCAACGACGGCCGCCCGGTCTTCTACCGCTGCCACGAGACCACCGGTTTCCTGCCCGACCCGGTGGAGATGGAGGCGCTGGTCTCGGCGCGCACGCGCGCGATCGTGCTGATCAACCCGAACAACCCGACCGGCGCCGCGTATCCGCGCGAGCTGCTCGAGCGCATCGTCGCGATCGCGGCCAAGCACAACCTGCTGCTGCTGTGCGACGAGATCTACGACAGCATCCTCTACGACGGCAACAGCTTCCAGCCGATCGCGCCGCTGGCTGGCGACGTGCCCTGCCTGTCCTTCGGCGGCCTGAGCAAGGTCCACCGCGCCTGCGGCTGGCGCGTGGGCTGGGCGGTGCTCTCGGGCGATCCGAAGCGCAGCGCCGAGTTCCGCCACGCGATGGACCTGCTCGGCGCGCTGCGCCTGTGCGCCAACGTGCCGGGCCAGTTCGCGATCGAGGCCGCGCTCACCGGCGCCGACACCATCACCCCGCTGTGCCGGCCGGGCGGCCGCCTGTACGAGGCGCGGCAGGCGGTGATCGACGCCTGCGAGGCCAGCCCGCACCTCAAGCTGGTCGCACCGGCCGGCGGCACCAGCGACAGGTGTGGGCTCGCCGCGCAGGCATCAATCAGG
>JAFAEU010000430.1 GCA_023423855.1 Pseudomonadota bacterium
CCACCAGGTCGCGCGCCAGCCGCGACCACGAGCCGAAGTCGTAGGTGCCATGCCGCTCCGCCCAGGCCGCCTTCACGAAAGGCGACAGCTTCTCCAGTTCTTCCGGCGACATCGCGCAGTCCGCCAGGTAGTACACGTCCGCGTGCCGAGACAGCTCGCGGACGTAGCGCAGCACGTAGTCGTCCACCCGGCCGTCGGCGTCGTAGCCCGCGAACAGGCAGATCCGGCGCAGGCCGCGGTCCGCCGGTGGGAGCGCCGCATCGCGAACGTTGATCACGGGCTTGCCGGGCAGGCTTCGTGCGTCGCTGAACAGCGTCTGGTGCACCAGTGGGTTGATCAGGTCGCGGGCGGGATCCAGGTGCATGGCCCAGTACCACCAGACATCGAAGTCGGCGGAGGGATTGCGCAGCTCCCGCCAGCCATGGCGGCAGAAGTGCGCCAGCGGATCCACGCCGCTGCGCGCGACATCGGGATTGTTGGCAAGGTAATAGTCCGCGTCGAACACGCCCGCGCCCGACAGCAGCAATGCATCGAGTTCAGCCATCGTCCCGGCATCGCCGCTGGCCGTGGCCGATGTGCCGGGCACCAGGGCGGCACCCGGGCCCTCGTCGAGTTCATGCAGGTCGGGGTTTGGCGCGCGGCCCATCGGCAGACCGACGCGCAGGAAATGCTCGAGTGGCGCCAGCCCGCTCGTGGACACGTCCGCAAACGCAGCGGCGTACCAGTCGGCGTCGAACACGCCGCTCGCCTGCAGGTAGTCTGCAGCCCCGAATGCGCCGATCGCCGGGCCGGAAGCCGTCGTCATTGACCCGCAGCGCCGGACGACGTCGAAGCGCGCCCCGCGACGGCGGCGAACGCCGGCTGCATGGGCAGGCGGCCCTCGGCCTCGCCGCACTGGATGTAGTGCACCAGCGGGTTCATGCCGCCCTCGCGCACGTCGGGATAGCGGGCGCAATAGAACGCCGTATCGAAGCGGGGGCCAGGGGACCGCCCCTCCGGGCCGCCATGGTAAAGATAGTGCACGGCGGGCCGCTCCCCTGCTTCGGCCACGTCCGGATAGGTCCGCAAGTACCAGCCCGCGTCGAACAGCGGCGAGGCCTCGATCATCGCCACGAGCGGGTCCGCATCGTCCACACGCGGCGCGATGGCCGATCCCAGCAGCCGGCGCGCAAGCCATCCCCGCACGCCACCGATATCCATCGCACCGGCCTGCGGACGGGACAGGTGCCGCGCAAGGATGCGGGCCAGGTTGTCGCGATCGCGCTCCACCGCGGACAGTTCCGCCAGGCGCTCTTCGCGGGTTTCCTGCTGCACGCGGACCTGGGCGAGTTCGGCCCGCGACAGCGCCAGCGACTCCCGCAACCTGTCGATCTCGGTGATCAGCATTTGCGTCTGGTCGTCGTCGCGCGTTAAGACACGGGACACGTCCACCGTCTGGCCTGCCTGCGTTTCATCGGTCTGGTTCACGGTCTCGTCCATTTGCTTGGTTGCCCGGATTCCCGGCCTGCAGGCCGCATCGGTCCAGTCGTCCGCCGACCCGCCCGGGATGCAGCCCTGTCCACGATCAGCATCCCGCCTCCGGATTCGCTGCCGCATTGGACAACAGTGCCCGTACGCGTCCGGTCAACCGCAGTCGTCCGGCGCCGTGCACGCTGACTTTGAAGTCATTGCCAACGTCCCCCAGGCGTTCAAGGCCCGGGACTTCGAGCATGATCCGATAGCCCACTTCCGGATGCGCGAGCCGCAGGTGCCGCTGGACATCCGGCCGCGACTGCCGCTCGAACTCCCGGACCATGATGTCCTGGCCATTGACCCGGACGACGAATGCCTCCGGCAAGCGACCCTCGACGTCCGCGGTCCAGCCACGGACCACCAACCTGCCCGCCTCCAGGCCCAGTTCGTCGACAAACCCGCGAACGGCGCCGGCGCCCTGTACGTCCTTCAGCTCCTCGATCTGCTCCACTGACTCGGGAAGGGAACGGTAGAAGCCCTCCGCCTGTTCGGCCAGCGCGTCGGCCGACAGGAGCGGCGGCCCGATACGATCCCACAGCATCCGGACCGGCAGGTAGCCGAGGCCGGACAGGACCCCCTCGACGTACGCGTGGTGTTCGACCGGCACGAACACGTCCAGGGCGAAATCGCCATCGCCGGCCGATCGCAGCCACTGCCGGGCGAGATCGGCGCCCAGGTCAAGGTCGAAGATGCGCTGCATGATCGTATCGATGCGGAAAGGTGAATAGTCTTCCTTCACCAGGCTGCCAAGGGCGTCCGACGCTCCACTGTCCCCCTTCGCGATGTCGGCGACCACCTGGTCGCCAGACACCACCGGGATGTCGTTGGCGCCGAACAGTCGTGAGGCAAGGCTGCTCTTGCCGTACCCGGGTGGCTGCATCAGCAGGTAGGCGACGGGACGGCGGCGGCTGATGTGCACCACGTGGCGCGACACCGGATCGCCGGCCTGCGACACGCTGCGGCCCATCCACTTCCAGGCGTAGTCATCGAGCACCTCGCGCAACTTCGCCATGGTCGGGAACATGCGCCTGTCGATGCCGCGCTCGACCTCGATCCATTCGCTTCCCGGCCCGGACACGATGCCCAACTCCAGGACCAGCGTGCCGTCCGGCGACAGCCTCTCCACCAGCCGTTGCACGAGCGCAGGCTGGTCGTCGGCATAGTGAAGCGCGGACGCCAGCAGAATGACGTCGAACGGGCCGTCCGGAAGGCCGGTCCAGTCCTGCTGCACGAACTCGCAGTCCGGGAAACGCACCCGCGCGCGGTCGACGAACAGCTTCGACTTGTCCAGCCCGACCACGCGCGACGCGCCCAGGAACTTCGCGAAACCGCAGAAGAAGCCTTCGTTGCAGCCGATGTCGAGGAAGCTGCGTCCGGACAGGTCCGGAAGCTTCAGCGCCTTGAGCTTGTCCAGCGTCCGGGACGCGCCGGCGGCATCGGGGAAGGATTGGTATTGCGACATGTGCGGGGGTTTACCTGTTGGCGCCGGAGCGCGTGCCGGCCGGATGCCGTGCCGGCGCTGCGAGCAGGGACAGGACGGCAGGCGCCAAACGCAACGGGGAGCTGGCGTCATCGGCGTTCCAGCCGCCCAGCACGTTCGCGCCGGCCAGATCCGCCACGTCCGCCGCTTCCGGCACCTCGACGATCGCCTGGAAACCGCAGGCGTGGTCGACCAGTCCGAAATGCTGGCCGACGTCCCTGCGGTGCATGCGTTCACGGATTTGGGCGGCATAGCGATAGCCGTTGAGTTCCAGCACGATGCCGGACGGAATCGCCCCCTCGTCATCGATCATCCAGCCCTTGAGCAGGAACTGGCTGCCGTCGCCGAGCGCCTGGATGTGTTCGATCGCGCCATAGACCACCAGGGCCGGTCGCTCGACCTGCTCCGGCTCGGCGATGTCGATCGATCCGCCCTCGCGGATCTTCGCCAGCAACTCGTGGTAGGCGCCGAGCGCCTCCGTGATGTCGCCGGAAAAGACCCTGCGCCCGCCTTCGAGCACGACGCCCTTGTTGCATACATCGCGCAACAGACCGATGCTGTGGCTGGCCAGGACCACGATGCGGCTGCCGCTGACCCGGCTCTGCATGCGCTCCTTGGCGCGCGCCATGAAGTTGGCGTCTCCGGTGCCGACCCACTCGTCCATCAGGATGATGTCGTGCTGCACGGAGGTCGAGATCGCGAACCCGAGTCGAAGTCGTTGCCCGGACGACAGCGTCCGCAGTCGATGGCCCGCCTTCTCCCCGAGCCCGGCGAACTCGAGGATCTCGTCCATGCGATCGCGCAGGAACGACGACCGCAGCCCCATCGCCACGCCGCGCAGGAAGATGTTCTCGCGTACCGTTGCCTCGCCATTGAACCCGAGCGACATGTTCAGCAGCGCCTGGCAGCTGCCCTTGACCTCGATGTGCCCGCTCGTGGGCTGGTAGACGCGGTTCAGCACGCGCAGCAGCGTGCTCTTGCCGGCGCCGTTGCGGCCGAGGATGGCGACGCGGTCGCCGTCCTGGATGTCGAGATCGATCCGGTCCAGTAGCCGCGCCAGCTTCCGCTTCGGCGGGTCGAAGGCGGCCCCGAGGAACATGCCGCCCCATCCGGACACCGCGCGCTCGCGCTGCAGGAAGATCGGCACGTCGAGCGTCAGCTGACGGGCGGTGATGTGCGCGCGCGCCGACATCAGATCCACAGTGGCACGAACCGCGCGTAGCGCCGGTACAGCAGGGTGGCCAGCGCGAGGCCGCCGGCCGTCAGGCCACCGACCACCCAGAGGGTCGACGGCTGCACCGGCGCGCCGAGGATCGGCGCGCGGAACAGTTCGACGAAGTGGTACATCGGATTGAACACCATCAGCCGCGCACGCATGCTTCCCGGCGGCACGGAATCGGCGAACCAGATGATCGGCGTCAGCAGGAACATGAACAGCGACACGTTGACGAGCAACTGCCCGAAATCGGTGAATCGCGCGCCGACCAGTGCGAACACGACGCTGACCCACAGCGCATTGAGGTAGATCACGATCAGCGTGGGTACCGCGAGCAGCAGGCCGATGGCATTGACCTGGCCGTAGAGGATCATCGCGACCACCGTCACGGGCACGTACATCAGCAAGTCGAAGCCGGAGCGGGCCAGCGACTGCAGCACGTAGTCCGTGAGTCGCATGTGGCCGTCCATGATGAACGACTGGCTGCCGACGAATACGCCCGCGCTGCCGACCAGCGCGGACATCAGCGTGCGGAACACCAG